>NZ_JBEQZJ010000026.1:0-63278 GCF_045223415.1 Hoskinsella mucinilytica
TTCAATGTTATACTCTCTCATTTCTTCATCTCTTAAATGAATATCCATGATGATACGTTTGTTGCCTTCATGTTTAGGTATCATTTCCGGATTACATACTTCTGTTCTTTTTGGCATAATGTTCGTTGTTAAACCAATCACCGTATGTCGCAAAAAGATAGAATCCTCATCCATGCCGATGAAAAAATGCTTAAATAATACATCATTTTGAAAACTTACTTTTTGTTGCTTTGATTCTTCAATTTTTTTCAATGATTTCACCTCGTATCTTTCTAGGCTCGCTATATAGAAATGGCCCTTACCTATCTACATACGTAAAACAGAGGTGAAAATCCTAAATTTTATTCAAATCTTTTTAAAAATTGGAAATTCTTCTTTATCTGCATTCAATTAAAGGATTTAAATATCCATTATCTGTTACCAATGCAAAAGAAAAAGGATAACAGTTTTGCTATCCTCTATTGATTAAAATGCATGATAGGTATCTTTTTCTTGATCAAGTTTATAAACCTTAGTGCCACCGACAAAATCATGAATCATTCTACGATTCGGATTTGTCCAAGTAACAACTATGGATAATAGTGTCATAAAATAACAAATATAAGAGATATAGGAAGGATAATCAATTCCTATTGTTAAAACGATTAGCTGAATGACATAAGTTGTTGTGAATGCTGCACCTTCTAAAAAGGTCATAGCAAAGACATTTCTTAAGAACAATGCTTTCAAAGTAACATCAGAACCATCCTTCATCACGATTTTATATCCAAGCAAACGTTTAGCTGGTGTTTGCCCTGGCCAAATTTTATAAGGAATCCATACATAATAAATAATGTACATTGCGAATACAAGAGCAGTAATGATATATACCCACATCAAAGGCAAACCAGCCAATACTTGCGTTGTATTTGTAGATCCTGTCAATCTGGATTGTATAAATACCAAAGGAATGACAGCTAAAACATTAGCTAAGAAAAAGTCAAATAAATATCCTAAGAAACGTCTGATATTAGCAACTGGTGGATAATTTTTTTCTGATTTTTCATCCTCTTCCTTTTTCATCATTGCAACAGTCATACGATCAATAAAGCTCATTTTAGGTTCTTGATAACTGTGATTTTTCTTGGTGTTTTGTGCTTTCTTTGTATTTGTCATCATCATTTCTCCTTACTCAACAATACGGTTGATAAAATCATTATAATCCTTACTTTCCAATAGGGTCGCAAAACGATTGGCATCACTGACAGCATTGCTTAACCAGTCAAAAAACATTTTCAACATATAGCGATCTTCTTCATTAATTGCAAGTAGAATCACCAGTTTCACATCAAATGCACCCCATGCAATCGGTTTTTTTAGAATTGCTACAGATATGTTGGATTTGATACTCAATACATCAAAACTATGTGGAACCGCAAAAGAATAGGTGAACGATGTTGCGGACATTGTTTCTCTTTTTAATACGGATTCCTTGAAGTTTTCCGGCGTATAGCCGGCAGTATATAAGCGATCACACATAAAATTGATGACATCCTCACTATTGGATACTTCTAAGTCTGTATAAAAGAATTCCGGTTCAATCATTCCTTTGATACCCTCTTGAAATTCCTTTTGAAAACGTTTCTTATCTAATAGATTCAATGCCTGAAAGATACGACTTTCATCCTCTAAGTTGACAAACAATGATATTTGAATGGTTGTAATATCTAGATCATGTTTCAGAGGTAGTGTGGTTAAAATCAAATCCGGTTTGATGCGTTGAATCGTTTTTTCTTCAAAGAAATTCAGACATTCCACAATACCCATTCGTTCTCCAAAACGATTTTCCACTTTTCTTACACACATATTACTTAATGCCTGATCATGTGGATAAATCATAACAACACGATATTTTCCAGATAGATTTGCTCGTTCAAAAGCAGAACCTAAGTGCAAAGATAAAAATCCAATTTCATTTTCATTGATTTCTTCTCCTAGTTGTTCTTCTAGATACCGTGCAACACGAATACCCATTTCAAACACCAAAGGGTATTTACGCTTGATTTCTTGTAAATAAACATTAGAAACTTCAACATGTTTCATTTGACGTTCCATCAATGATTGCATATGCATCTTTAAACCGATTTTTAAATCCGAGTCCTGACAGAAATCAATATCGAAATCGCTATGAATAACATCTAGCATACCTTCAACTACTTCATCACTGGATAAAGAATGATGCGTCATTGCGACCAAATCTTTGGTATAGCTTGTTCCTTTTTTTCCCATCAATAATAATGCCAACAAAGCAACTTCGTCTTCTACAATTTCAATACGAATTTTTTTGGCAACATTACAGAAAAATTCTTCGGCGATCTTATATTCCTGACTTTGTTTCAGTTCTTCATTTTTACGATCTGTTTGTATGTAGTTTCTGCGTATGATACGTTCAATTGCGATTCCTACATGGATCATCAACATAGGAAATGCCATTTCTCTAACGTGATAGTTATGCTTATCAAAGGTGGATTCCAATATATCCTTCACCAATAATAAGTCAAAATCCTTATATAAGGCAGCCAAATTATTTAGATTCAAGAAATTACCTTGCGTTTCAGCAGCCAGTAAATCTTTATATAACTTTCGCTTACTTTCCTCAGCTCCCTCAAGATGGATATAATTCTTGCTTCTTACCAACTTCAATTCCGGATAAGGTTCAATCATTTTCTTGATACGCTTTATGTCATTATCAATGGAATATTCACTTACAAATACTTTGTCCTGTAAAGATAACAAATTCAATTCATTCTTTTCAAATAACAACTCTTGTATGATATAAACACAACGCTCTTGTGGTGTTTGTGGTATTGGTTCAGCTAATTCAATATCAAGCGTACGAAAGATTTCAGGATTTAGATGATACCCATAACGCAAATTGCTCTCAATCAATTCCTCATTATAATAACGATTGATTGCGTCCATATCACTTCGTATGGTACGATCACTTACATTCAATAGCTTACTAAGTTCTTTACCTGTGATCCATTCGTTTGCGTCGTTCATCATAGCAATAATTCTTTCCTGCCGTTTGTTCAATGCCATTTTCTACACGCCCTTTCTAATATTATTATAAATCAAACTTTCTTAGATGTTCCCAACAGTTTTTCCTAACACCTAGGAAATTTCCTTAGTAAGAATTTCCTAGGACTAGGAAGATGTTTTCGCATCGTTTTTTCTCTACTTAGATATAATGATGAATGATTTCAATTGAAGGGAGAATGACATGAAGAATAAAAAATTGAGATTTATCTTATGCTTAGGGGGCGTATTACTGAGTTCTCTTTTACAGACCTATGTCATTAAGGCATTTATTCAGCCTAGTAATTTATTAAGTAGTGGTTTTACCGGTGTTGCAATACTGATCGATAAAATTGCCGGCTTATATGGGCAAAACATTTCAACATCCATATGTATTTTGGTTTTGAATATTCCGGTTGCATTGGCCTGTTACAAGAGCATTTCAAAAAAATTCACATTCTTATCAACGATTCAATTTATCACAACTTCTTTATTGTTGAAGGTCCTTACCTTTCCGGCACTGTTTGATGATGTGGTATTAAATGTTGTATTTGGTGGTTTTTTATATGGAATCAGTGTAGTGTTGGCGTTAAAATCTAGCGCCAGTACAGGTGGAACTGACTTTATCGCATTGTATGTATCTAATAAGATCGGACGTTCCATATGGGAACAGGTATTTGTATTTAATGCGATCATTCTTTGTATTTTCGGTTATATGTTTGGTTGGATCTATGCGGGATATTCCATCGTCTTCCAGTTTATTTCTACCAAGACGATTTCTACCTTTCATCATCGTTATGAACGAGTTACCTTACAGATTACAACTGATGACCCTGAAAATGTCATCGATGGCTATGTAGATAACTTTCGTCATGGTATCTCTTGTGTACAAGGTTATGGTGGATTTAGTAAGAAAAAGTTATATCTGTTGCATACCGTGGTTTCTTCTTATGAGATCACAGATGCTGTTCATATCATTCAAGAGGTAGATCCTCACGCTATCATCAATGTATTAAGGACAGAACAATTTTTCGGTGGTTTCTATCAACGCCCAATTGATTAAAACGGTAACTAACCGTTTTTTTCTTGCATAATTTCAGAAAAAAAGATATCCTATCAATATAGAAAGTGAGGCAAATAAAATGAAGCATCTTTTGATTACAGGAGGAACGGTATTTGTCAGTCGTTTTGTAGCACAGTATTTTGTTAAGAAGGGATATGAAGTTACGGTTTTAAATCGAAATTCCAGACCACAAGTAGAAGGTGTACATTTGATTTGTGCTGACAGAAACCATTTACAAGATGAACTTAAGTGTCAAAATTTTGATGCAGTAATTGATGTTTGTGCCTATCATTCTCTTGATATCGAACACTTATTACAAGCATTACCTAAGGTACAAGACTATGTATTTATCAGTTCTTCGGCAGTCTATCCCGAAACCAATCCACAACCTTTTTCAGAGGATCAAAAGATTGGTCCAAATAGTATTTGGAAAGACTATGGAACAAATAAAGCGGATGCTGAGAAATATCTTTTAACTAAGGTTCCACAGGCTTATATTCTACGACCGCCTTATTTATATGGACCTATGCAAAATCTTTATAGAGAGCCTTTTGTCTTTGAATGCGCATTGAAAAACAGACCTTTTTATTTACCGAAAAACGGTAATATGAAGCTACAATTTTTTCATGTAGAGGATTTATGTAGGATGATTGAGTTATTAATTACCAAACACCCAAAGCATCATATTTATAATGTTGGAAATGAATCAACCGTGGATGTAAAAACATTTGTAGAGCTTTGTTATCAAGTTGCACAAGCAAAGCTTCAAATGATACCTGTCACACAACATGAAAATCAAAGAGATTACTTTAGTTTCCACGATTATGAATATGAATTAGATGTGACCAGACAGAAAGAACTCTTATGTGATACAAAAGATCTTGTCATAGGTCTAAAAGAGTCCTTTGATTGGTATTGTGCTCATCCACAAGATCATGTCAGAAAAGATTATATCGAATTCATTGATAAACATTTTACCTCATAATGTAAAAAATCATGTTTCCCTAACACAAGGGATGACATGATTTTTTTAAAGCATTTAGTTGAAGCCTATAGGAAACTAAAAATATATTTAGTACACGTAAAGTTACTTTAGGTTCAACTATTTCTCAATATTTAAATGATTACTAATGAATGTTTGTGGTTTTAATGATGATTCATTTATTTTTGGTCTTATAAAGCTTATACCACGATCTACGCTTGAAAATGTCAAAGATACGGCTATAAAAAAATCTCATTTGAAAAGAATACGAATTCATAATTCAGACATTACCATGCTTCTAATCTTATTTCAAGTGGTGTTAATATTGTAGCAGTTAGGAAACGATTAGGTCATAGTGATGTTAATATCACACTTAAAGTTTATACTCATTTGATTAAAGATAGTGAAGATTATTTGATTGATTATGTGAATAAATCTTCTCAACATATAAAAAAGTCCTTTATTTAAGGACTTATTTGTTATTTGGTGGAGCTTATCGGGATCGAACCGATGACCCCCTGCGTGCAAGGCAGGTGCTCTCCCAGCTGAGCTAAAACCCCATGTATATTTAAATTCGATGGTGGGCCTGAATGGACTTGAACCAACGACCTCACCCTTATCAGGGGTGCGCTCTAACCACCTGAGCTACAGGCCCGTTTCCATCGAATGCCCTATTATAATACCATGGAGGTTTATATCTGTCAACAAGAAATTTAAATTTTTTTTATTTTTTTTGCATTTCTTTTTTCACCCTATATTTGCTAACTTTTTCGATGATAAACGATCAGAAAATGTCATACGTTTAAGCTAACATTTGGAAGTATTCTAAGACACTTTCATACAAGCATTGAGCAACCTTTTGTTGATACTCTTCTGTTTTCAATTTTTCCCGATCTTCTTCATTTGATAAAAAACCACACTCCACCAAAGCACCGATTTTATTTGTATTATTTAATATATAATAATCTCCCGTTTTGCTTGTCATCTTGGTACCTGTCAATTTCTTAAAATTTTTCTGTACGATATCCGCAAATACTCTGCTAACTTCATTGTCTTTTTTATAAAATGCTTGTGCTCCTTTTACAGATGGGTTAGGATAAGCATTCAAGTGAATGCTCAAAAATAGATCTGTTTGATCCTGATTGATCATTTCCACTCTTTTCTTCATATCCTCTTTTTTTCGATTCGTTGCCTGTTCACTCGCTAAGTCATAAGCACCATCTCTTGTCATAGTGACACTGGCACCATCTTTACTCAATAATAGTTTCAACTTTTCCGCAATCTTTAAATTTATTTCCTGTTCTTTTGCATCATTGGTTCTTGCGCCATCATCTTTTCCACCATGTCCAGGGTCCAATACGACACTAACACCACTCAATGCCTTATAATCTCTTAAAGCATTGATATGTTGTATATGGGATAGCATAAAAGTGGATGCACAAACGGTTGCGACCAATGCCACGATCATTACATAAGTTTTTCTCCTCATATCACTCACCAATTCCAGTATATGTTAGGGAAAAAAATTAATAACTAAAAAAAGAAGTCCGAAGACTTCCTAAAACCGTGATAAGATATCTTGATTCATTCTAGAAACAATAGCACTTGCGAGTTGTACGCTATGTTCAAAATCCTCTAATGTCGTAAAACCATGATGAGAATGAATATAGCGTACAGGTACTCCGATTACGATCGTTGGTATTCCATTATGAGAAACATGAAGCATAGCACCATTGGTACCTCCACCGCTTCTTACACTTTCTTGATATGGGATATTCAATTCTTTCGCAAGATCTAGGGCATAGCGTTGAAATCTTGGATTGGTAATCATACTGCGATCGAAATGGCGAAGCATTCCTCCTTTACGAAGTGCAGTCTGAATCATCCATTCCTCTTGAAAAGTATCATCTGCAGGGCAACCTTCAAAACAAATCGCAATATCCGCAGAAATGGTTTTAGTGACCAAATTCATTCCACGCTCTCCTACCTCTTCCTGTGAAGAAAGGGTACCAATGATATTCATTTCATTACTAAAGGCTCTAGCTAAGGTTTCGATAACAGCTGCACAACCTATACGGCAGTCGAATGCTTTACCAAGGAATAGATCTTTTTCTTCGTCATATTCACAAATTACATCCGGGACAACAGGTGCACCTATTCCAATATGAAAACGCTCTATCACCTCTTGCTTACTGGATGCTCCTACGTCTATCACCATTTCCTGTGAGGAAAGAGCTTCGGGATGTTCTCGATCCTTCATAAAATGCGGTGGTTTTGCGGCTATGATACCACTCACATAAGTACCATCCATGGTCTTAATGCGTACCTTAGATGCAGGCATGGTATCTGGTACCCAACCTCCTAATGGCAAAAAAGTCATGGTTCCATTAGGTTTGATCGCTTGAATGATGAAGCCGACTTCATCACTATGGGCATCAATCAAAATATATGGTTTCCCCTGTTTTTCTATCTTTTCTTTCAAATATACGTTTCTTAAATGATCTTCATGAAAGGTGAATTGACTTGGACAGTATTCCTGAGCCAGGGAAACTACCTCATCTTCAAAACCACTTACACCATTTGCATTTGAAAATCGCTGAATCATTTGTATCATTTCTTGTTTTGTGTGCATACGATTAACTCCTCTTTGTATTGTTCCTTTGTCATGATATAAAGTTTACTTTGTTGCTTTTGTCCATTCTGAGTAGAGAAATCTACATCCTTCAAATAATGAAACCCTAGTTTTTCGATGACTCTTTGTGATTGATGATTGAAAAGAAAATGACCACAGCATAAGAAATCATAATTTAATTCCTCAAAACAATAACGAATCACTTCACGTACTGCTTCTGGCATGATTCCTTTCCCCCATGCACCTCGATGTAAAGCATAGCCTATTTCTCTTCCCTTTTTCAATTCATAATGATCATCTATATTCACATGAATGGGTTCCAACCCAATAGAACCGATCACTTTTCCCGTTTGTTTCCATACAACAGCAAACGTCTTCTTTTCTCGAATAAATAAATCTAGAATTTTTTGAGAATCCTCGATACAAGTATGGCGATTCCATCCGGCCATATGACCGATTTCTTCCATTGATGCATATTCATAAAAATCCTGTAGATCCTCTTTATGCCATTCTCTTATCCTTAATCTCGGCGTTGTCAAACAAACACCTGTAACATCTATTTCTGCATTCATCCTCTTTTTCTCTCCTCATGGTTCATTTCTATTATAAACGTTTATCAATCAAACACAAGAGAGAACGTCTGTTTTGTATTTATAAACAAACATTCAAAATCTTGTGAGAGAGCAGAAAAAGTTGTACCATAAAGAAAAGGGAGGAAATCGTCTATGATCAAAAAACATATGGATAAAGTCACCTATACCTTCACAGGTAGTATGTTGTTGATTTTTGGTATCCTATTGATATGGAAAAAAGCAACAATCTTAGCCTTTTTCTTATGGATGATAGGTGTCATCGCTTTATTACAAGGGCTTTCCTTGTTCATAAAAAAATGGTTACAGCATAACTTTCATAATGCGGATACCCTCCGTATCTTATGTGATGGGATCCTTGCATTTTTATGCATCTTAACACCAAAACTTCCTATGAGCATCTTTACCCTGTTATTTGCCGGTTATTTGGCTATCAATGGCATGGCCAAAGGAATCAATGCCTATCTCTCTTGGAAAAACCATGCAAACGGTGTTTTCATAGACAGCGTTGCCTCAATTTTTTATCTAATATTCGCAATCGTATTATCACTATCTCCTTATATGAAGGTAGAGGATGTGTTAATATGGATAGGAATTTATTGTATTGCACTTGGCCTTACCTATATACGTGATATCCTTTCGATTGATCATAAATATGCATTAAAACGAAAGATTCGTATCACGCTTCCTATTTGGATGTGTGCATTGATACCTAAAAGAATGATCAATCAATTGAATCATTATCTTCAAGATAATGGAGAAAAAGCATCTCTTTATGATCAAAAAGAAGAAGGAAATTGTGATATGATGATTTACATTCATGCCACAGAAAAAGGATTTGGTATGATCGGACATATTGATTTCAGTATGGATCATAAGGTATACTCATATGGGAACTATGACCATGAAAGTGTATTTATGATGGAAGCTTTAGGTGATGGTGTACTGTTTATCGCCGATGAAGATCCTTACTTACCATTTTGTATCCAACATGAAGAAAATACCATTTTTGCATTCGGATTACGTTTGAATGAGGAACAAAAACAAAAGGTCCACGAAGAGCTTGCGACATTATTTACCAATACCATTCCTTGGAAACCAAATATTGTAAAAGATCCATCCAAAGAGTATCCACAGTTCTCTAATCAACTTTATTTGGCAACTCATGCCGAATTTTATAAATTTCAACAGGGATGTTTTAAAACCTATTTTGTATTAGGAAATAACTGTGTACGCTTCGTTGATCGAATCTTAGGAAGTCTTGGAAGTGATATCTTGAATATGAGAGGATTCGTTACTCCAGGCACTTATCTTGATTATTTACAACGAGTTTATACAAAGCCACATAGTTTTGTCATATCACAGGCGATTTATCCCTGCGTAAAGAAAAAGAAGAAAGGATACAAACGACATGTTACTACTTAGTATTCTATTGATCATTGTTGTGATCATCTTATGCATCTGTATAGGAATCGGTTTATATTTTTATCATCGAGCCATTGATGCCAAGACAGAAAAGCCCTTTATATCTATCAATCCTCATAAGACATTGACGGAAGACGATCAATGGTATTTACAAAATAAAAATGTGAAACACTTGGAAATGAATACCGAGGATCATATCAAACTACATGCGAGCGAAATACGTAACAAAGGTAATCGCTGGGTCATTATCGTACATGGTTATATGGGTAGACTGGAAGATATGATACCTCAGGCACATCAATTTTATGATCGAGGCTATCAGGTGTTATTACCTGACCTAAGGGGACATGGAAGAAGTGAAGGTTCTGTCATAGGCTTTGGTTATCTGGATCATTTAGATATTTTGGCTTGGTGTGACAAATTAAAACAAGAGGGCGCAGAACAAATTCTTCTTTATGGAGTCAGTATGGGCGCAAGTACCGTCATGATGTGTGCTGATGCCGTTTCTTATCCAATAGAAGCCATCATTGAAGATTGTGGGTTCTCTAATTTAAAAGATCAGCTTACGCATATCGTAAAACAAATGGTTCCCAAAGTACCAAGTAGCTTTTTGATTGGTTGCTTATCACTCGTAATGAAATGGAAAAGCGGATATCGGATCAAAGATGCAAACCCTAGCATTCACGTTCAACATAGTAAGGTTCCCATCTTATTTCTACATGGTGATAGAGACACCTTTATTTCCATTGATATGATGGAAGAACTTTACACATTATGCAACAACAAGAAGAGAAAAGTTATGATTCCCGGAGGAAGACATGCCAACAGTTGTAAGATCCGTCCTCAATTATATTGGGAGAGCATTGACTCATTTTTAGTTGACATCCGTCAAAATTTATAAAAAGGTTTGTTTGAAAGACAGACCTTTTTTTCTATCCTGTAGTTAAGAAAATGACAATTTATAAAAAATAAAGATAAAATGATCTCGGATACCTACAAAAGGTAAGACTTTTACTCACAAAATAAGTATGATATACTTATATAGCATGAAACATATATATTAAAAAAATAAAAATGTTGAATGATGTTTCATACTAAGCGGATGAGGTGACCTTTTTATGAAGATTTTGGTATGTAGTAAACAATATTCCAAAGAACTTGATACTCTTTTTCATAACGTTCCATTACCGGGTCATATTGAAATGAAGCTGGAGCATTGTTTTATGATCAGGAATGAACAAGCTTTCATTGAACAATGTTATGATATAGATGTTTTGGTAATGGATCTGACCTGTGATGGGGACACATTATTGCATGCGGCGATACAAGTACGACGTAAGAATAAAAAGCTTCGTATTTTATTGTGTTGTGATTCAGAGCGCTATGTAAAAGAAGGCTATAAAACAGGTGCTAATTTATATTTCACACTTCCAATCACACAGGATGCTTTCAATCGAGAATTTCATGAAATCATGTTTGATTACCTTGATTTCTGTGCTGGCTTTTTTCTTAGGGATGTTAGTCAGAAAAAGCTTTATTTCAAAGATATACTCTACATTGAAGCTGATCGTAAATATACGATTTTGCATTTCAATAACAAGCAAAACTTATGTTGCCATTATACAATGAAACGATGGGGTGAAATATTAAATCGATATTTTTTCTGTCAATCTCATCGATCTTATGTTGTTAATCTTCGTTATGTAAAGGACATCGATCCTAAAACGATCGTATTACATGATAACACGTATCTTCCATTAACCAATCGTTATAAAGAAATATTTCAAAACGAGTATAATAAATATGCTTTATATACCTTTGAAAAAGATAATTCATAGAAACAAAAAAGGATGCTGCCTTGTTTATAAAGACAGCATCCTTTGTTTGAGAAGATAGTGAATATTAACATAAACACAGGATTAAGAAAGCGATCCTGTTTTACTACATGTTAGCTTAACATCATCATTGACCGTTTCTACGGCAATTCCCAAAGCATAACGTTTTGCGACTACCTTACCGATTGCTGAGGCACCGCTTTTAGAAGCCGATTGGCTTATGATCTTCCAACTTGAGGCCGGACAAGTTGTAGTTACATATGCATTGGTACAAGTGGCACTAGAACCATTATAACTAAAAGTACCATGAATTGTAACAGACCAAAGGATCGTTGATCCATTTTTATAATTCACTGTTTTACTACCTGATTTCGTTGAGGTTGCTCTAGTCGCAATTCCCAAATCATTTTCCTCAATAATGATTTCTTTTGTAATACCATTTTCCAATTGTATTTCTTCTATTACTCGAGTAGATTCCTCAGCGGCTTTCGCATGAACACCAAAGCCAAACACCATCGTAACGACAAAAAAACCAATCATAAGTTTTTTCATTTTCTTATTCCTCCTGTATGGTAACTTCGATTTGATCGATATTTTGATTCAAACCTTTTCTATATTCAACATAGATATAAGCTACAGCAAGTAATGCTACTATCATAATGGATACAAACATACCGATGATGAATTTTTTATATGTAAATTTCTTTTTCAAATCAGTATATTCCATGCTCTCATAAAAAGAAGCTGCGATTTCCTCTGGTCTTCCAAAGTTATCCACATATGCATCATATGATTGTTCCTTACACTCATTCGAAAATGATGTCAGTTGTTTTTCCAAATTTTTTAAATACGCTTTTTCTTGTTTTCCTAAATTCTGAAATTCTTTTTTCACATCATTTAAATACTTTTTTTCATCATCCATCTACATTTGTCCCTTCCAAAAATTGATTGATCACATGAAATTTTTCAAGATACTCTGCATATAATTCTTTATAATGCTCTCGTCCTTGATCTTCCAAATGATAATACACTCTTGCTCTACCGTTATATATTTCTTCATAGCTTGATATGTAATGTTGTTCCATTAGTTGATATAAAATGGGATACATTACTCCAAGTTTGATATCAAAAAGTCCTCCGGTACATTCTTTGATCGTCGTACATATTTCATATCCATAACAATCTTTTCCATAAAGGGCTTTTAACGCAAGCAATTCAATTTTAAAGATTGAATTTTTTTTTGTCAACACCACCACCTCCTGTATGTATGATATGCATATCCCAATTCCTTGTCAATACTTTGAGTACAAAAACGAAAAAGAGACCCTGAAACAAACAAATAAAGCGTTACTTTTTCATTTCTTTCAAATATTATCATTCTTCTTTTGGTAAGAATTCTACAAGAATAGAGGTGCCCTTTGATCGATCTGAATTCAACCATTGCCATGTTTCATGTAATGTTATCGTTCCATTCGGCATTCGCATAGGCTTACTATGACATTCCCCTATCTTTAATTCTTTCTTTTGATTGATATGTTGATAGGTAAAATATAATGTATCATCTTCATTTCGATGACCGATCAGATATCCTTTTTTGATCTCTCCACCATAATATTCAGCCCAAATGATATCATCTTCTTCGTGATAATAAAATCTTGTGGTTGCGTCAACCTCTCCATTACTTGAATTTTCTTTTGCGATAAAGATACGACCATCCAAACTTCTTCTATCTACTACATCTTTTTGCATCTTTGCATATGTTAAGGTGATATTTGTATGGATGTTTAACGATTCTTCCTCTAGAAACGTATAACCAAGATCTTTGTATAGATCAACAAAAGAAAGTGGTACGTGCAATGATATCTTCGCATACTTATTCAGATGATCTTCTAATTGTTTGATTGCGTAATTTTCATACCCTTCCTTCTGAAAAAAAGGATGTACAAAGATGTTGGTAATCACATGATCTTTGATACAGGCACTTAATATGAGCTGCCCATGATCATATAAAACATATGCTTCTTGAAATGGAAGTGATGATATACCATCCATAATGATCTGTTTATCCACGTTAGGAACCAGTGCTCGTATACATTTTTCCTTCAAAGTTAAGACTTCTTCCATATCTTTTGGATTTGCTGATCGCCATAACATATGATGCTGTTTATGAATACGATGATGAAAGTATTGTTCCTGAAACAAGAGCAATTCTTCAATCTGTTCTACACTTAACTTCATACCTTTTGGCGCAACCACCCATTTACTTTCTATATCAGAAAAACGCTCTATTACTGCGATTACTTCACCGTGAAAGTATGTGATTGCCTCAGAAACACCAACTACATAAACATCTTGTTCCTCTTTATCCCCTACGATAAGATTTTCCACATAACCATAGTTTAGTGGATAGATCATATCAAATTTCGGATGTTTGCTTCCTAGTGGTCGATCAATGATAACATCGATTTCTTTGCCAATGATCAAATTATCACTTCCTTTGTTTTATTGTACTATATTTTTTCTCATCTTGCACTGTATTTATCGATCGTTGCCATAAGAAAAAGCTGTTTATGATCACATGCAATCGTAACTGCATATATCATAAAACAGCTTTATTTATGTAATAATCTTAGAACCATCTTTTCAGATAACATTGTTTTCGTTGAGATTTGTTCTATGCTCATACCTGTTGCACTTAGTCTTTTGATCATATCATCCATTTTTTCTGCGACTTCAATGATATGTTGATCCGGATCGTAGAAACGAATGACTTTTTGACCCCATTCTTGCTCTTGTAACGGATGAATCAATGTAATGGAGTGTTTCATCAATTTTTCTGCAAAGGCATCTATATCATCTGCTTCAAAATAAAGTTCCGCATCATTACTACCATAGGTAATATCCACTTCCTCTTTATGGATCATTGTTTTCCAGCTCTTTTTTGTTTGAAAAGAGATGCCTCCTTTTAATGTAAAATTAGCATTGAAATCTTGAATGACACGCAATCCTAATATTTCTTTATAAAAAGCCTTGGTTCTTTCCGCATCCTCTATCACAAACAAACTTCCACGATATGTGATCATAACATTCACCTTACCCTTCTCTTTCTATGATACCGTAAGGTGCTCTTTAAAAATTGTATGATTCAGACATTTTTGATCAATAAAGTCTAATTTTTGTTGCAAGGCTGATATTTCATTTTCGATCATTTTCTTTTGTTTATCAAATAAGGCTTTTTGTTGTTCATCCTCTTCGCTTGTTAAAAAGCTTTTGATATCCTTTAAAGACATTCCTGTTTCTTTCAATAAATCTATGGCAAGCAACGTTTGTTTATCTTTTTCTGTAAATCTGCGGATTCCTGATTCTCTTTTGATTTGATTCAGCAATCCTTCCTTTTCATAATAACGTATCGCAGATGGACTGATGTTCAGCATGCCTGCAATCTCTCCAATTGAGTAAAGCATCAAAAATCCCTCCTTTTGATTTACTTATTATTTTTTTTGCTTTTCTTGATAAGATAAAACCCCTTGATATAATCGTTCACACCCATCCATCAAGCGTGCTCTAGGACAGGCGAGGTTCATTCGAATGAAGCTTTTAGCATTAGGTCCATATTCTTCTCCACTTGTGATATATAAACCGGTATCCTTACGTATACTTTCTACTAAATCTTTTGCATGTGGCGTTATTTTCGCACAATCAAGCCACAATAGATAGGTTGCTTCACTTGATATTACATTTAATTGGGGTAATTTCGTTTTGATAAACATATACACTTGTTCTTTGTTTTCTTGTAAATAACATCGTAATTCATTGAGCCAAGCTTCCCCTTTCGTAAAAGCGGCAATGGTAGCACATACAGCAAAACTATTTGGCTCCGCAACCTCATCTGTATTGATGCCTCGTAAAACCTTGTGGCGTAATACATCATTTTCAACAATGATACAAGCAGCCTGCAACCCGGCCAAATTAAACGCTTTAGATGCAGAAACACAAGTAATCGCAATATCCTTACATACCATAGAAACATTCGCAAAAGGCACATAGGAATGTTGTGGTTCACATAAATCACAGTGAATTTCATCAGCAATCACGATGACATGATATCTTGCACAAAGCTCTGCGATCCTTTGTAGGGTTTCTTTGTCCCATCGTTTTCCGATAGGGTTATGTGGATTGCATAGTAGCATCAAGGTTGTTTGTGGATCTGATAGTTTTTGTTCTAAATCTTGGAAGTCTATTTCATAATGACCTTCCTTGATTACTAGATCATTTGATAGGACATGGCGACCATTGTTTAAAATAGAGTTGTAAAAGATTTGATATACAGGTGATTGAACTAATACATTTTCACCGACATTGGTAAGACTTCTTATCATAGATGAAATCGCAGGAACCACCCCTGTACAAAACATCATCCATTCCTTTTCAAATCTAATCTGATGATGTTTTTGCCACCAATCCTGTATTGCCTCATAAAACTTATCAGGTACGATTTGATAGCCAAATATGCCATGATCCACACGATGCTTCAAAGCCTCGATGATTTCCGGAGCTGTTTGAAAATCCATATCCGCTACCCACATCGGTAGTTCGTGTTCTTCTACATCCCATTTCAAGGAATCTTGGTTTCGACGATCTGTTAAAGTAGAGAAATCATACATCATGAACGATCCCCTAACATCAATTCTTTTTCTGCTCTTGGAAACAGTTTATCTGTGATGATCTTAGTGGCACTATGGTCAATGCTCTCATCATCTAGAATAAGCTCTTGAATGCGATTAGCACAAATACTTCCAGCCAAAGGATTCATCACACTTTCTATCTCGCCTTGTACATTTGCCTCTACTGTGGAATACTCAAATGCTTGTGTAGTATGAATCAAGGTACAATCAACCAATTTGACATTTTCCATATAACACATTCCCTGTAAGCTTTCTATTTTACAATTGATAAATGTAATATTTTTTGAATTCCATCCAAGATACTCACCTATGATGGTAGAATCATATACAGTGACATTTTCACAATTCCAAAATGCATCCTTGCTGATAAGGGTCGAATGATGTACTTCAATATCTTGCGCACCATCAAATGCATAATTTCCACTTAGTTTCACGTGATCTAGCTTCACATGAGTACTATTCATACCAAAGTAATCTCCTTTGGCATTGACGTTTTGAAGATTGATCGTATCACAATTCCAAAAGCTCTCTAATGCATTGGGCATGGAAACTTGCCTAAGGCTGATATCATGAGCCCTGCGGAAGGTCTTGGGAGCATCGATCACGCAGTCAAAAAGATCTATATTTCCGGTATACCAAATACCTGATCTTGCACTTTCTAATAAGGTAGAATGAGTCATTGAAATTTGGTTACAGTACCATAATGGATATTTCCATTGAAAGATACTATGATCAATTTGTATATCACGGCTTTCCTTTAAAGGGGATTCTCCATTCTCAAAAACACAGTCTGTAATTTGTATATGTTTACTTTGAAATAAAGCTCGCTCCCCACTTAACTTTTGTTGTTTGATTGTTGTCATCAACATACCTCCTTTTTCTTTCGTGTTAGCATCGTAACACTTAGAGCTAACTCTAAGTCAATGTTTTTTATCACGTTTTTTTTACATCTTTATTGTAATACCTGCCTTCCCTATCATCAAATACCTATAATAAATACAGTTCTATGCCCAGCAGGCATAAAAAAAGCACGAATACTTGTTCGTGATTTTTAGATGGTAAGTTCAATGATATCCTTTAATGCTATTCTTTGATCTACGACTTGTATATATTTTTGATACTCTATATCGATCTTAGATACCATACCATGTACTTCAATATAATTATCAATATCATAATAAACGACACGCACCATATCGCCTAACGCTATTCGATTTAAATTCTGATTCAATACTTCACAATCATCCTGCGATAATTGCTTTCTGGCAACAATCACACGTTCCTTTTGTTTTAAACAATCTCGAAACCCTTTCAAAGAGTCAAAAGGAAGAAATTGTTTTGCTCGCTCTGCTTTTTGTTCATTCTGCATTATGACCACCTACCAGTTTATTTCTTTGCCGTGTTGTCGCTTTATCCAACATATTCATTCCTTTTAATACAGCATTTTTCCCATATTTATGTTTGATTTCAATAAGTGCACTCTGTAGCTTTTTCTCTTTTTCCAAAGCTTCCATGTCCATAAACAAATCATATGATTCATAAAGGTCATCCACGACATCCCCAAAAGTGATGCCGACCCTTCGAATCAAATGATGAGGATTTGCTGTTTTTTGATAAACCTTTAAAAATTCTTTAACGAGAATCTGATAGGAATTCGTTTTCCATGGTAGTTTTGTATATCCTCCTGTACTTTTGATTTCATCATCTGCATAACCAATATAAAGCCCAATACGATCACACACCAGATGTTGTTCTACTAAATCCTGTACACTTAGCTCTACCATTTCTTTGATTACCAAAACAACATCCTCATACACATAATTTTCAAACAAAATCTGATGATTAGAGAATGAATTACTTTTGGATTTATATTGTTTGATATCCGATATTTTCGTAGGTTCTTTTCCCCAAGCATGATCGATCAAATATTCTGCATTGACTCCGAATTCTTTATAGAGTATACGTTCCTCTATTTGTGTAATGCCATACATATCGACAATACCATACTTCGCCAACCTTTTCGCAATTCCTCTGCCTACTTGCCAGAAATCTGTCAAAGGTTGATGATGCCATAATGTTTTTCGATATCGTTCCTTATTTAAAATTCCCATATGATTTTCCGTGTGCTTTGCGGTAATATCTAACGCAACTTTTGCTAAATACAGATTGGTTCCGATCCCTGCGGTTGCTGTGATTCCTGTGGTAACATAAATATCATCCATGATTCGTTTTGCCAATTCTTTTGCGCTCAACCCATAAAGCTTTTTATAATGAGTGATATCCAAAAATGCTTCGTCAATAGAATATACATGAATATCATCTTTAGAAACATACTTTAAATAGATCGCATAAATGTCTGCGGAATACTCCATATATAATTTCATTCTCGGTAATGCTGTTATAAATTCTATATGGTTTGGTATTTCAAACACTCTACAACGATTTCTAACACCTTGTTCTTTCATCTTAGGAGATACCGCCAAACAAATTGCTCCTTTTCCTCTAGATGGATCCGCAACTACAAGGTTTGTTTTAAAGGGATCAAGTCCTCGTGCCACACATTCTACTGAAGCATAAAAGGTTTTCAGATCAATACAAAGATATATATTCTCCATAGCATATCTCCTTACTTCTTTAGTATATACCTTAAAATATACAAAATCAACATAATTATGTATATTATGATTTACTTTTTCTGTAAAACCCTTTTCATCATCGTTATTTTCCGTTATAATGAAAATAGAGGTGAGCTTTTATGGAATTAAAGGATATCATAAAAGAATATAAAAACAGATACCATTTATCAAATAAAGAAATTGCAGAAAGATTTCATGTCACACATATCACAGTTGGACGTTGGTTGAGAGGTGAAGTCAAAACCATACAAGAAGAAACAGCCGAAAATATCAGCCGTGTTTTAGGTTATGATGTACAGGCTGTTTTACAAGGAACTGCAATCGATATGAAAAAACCGATCTTAGGGATGGCTAAGGCCGGTTATGATATGTTTTTGGAGGATAATTACCTTGGAGAAGAAAGTGTATCCTTAAGTGATTATCAATGTGGAGATTATTTTCTTAGAGTATCAGGAAATTCAATGATCCTTGCGGGAATCAAGGACGGTGGTCTTATCTATGTTAAACAATGTAATTGTGTGCATCCTGGAGATATCGCTGTCATTTCTATCAAAGATGAAGTAACCATCAAAGCATATTATCCAAATCAAGACGGTATCATGTTAAAAGCCGCAAATCCCGAGGTAGAGGATCGCTTGTTTACGAAAGAAGAGGTAAAGGAATTACCCGTTATGATCTTAGGCAAAGTTCTTTTCAGTAAAAACTTCATGTAGAATCAAAAAACCCAGTAGATCAACACTGGGTTTTATATTACGATTTGAAGCTCTCCGGTAAGAGAATCCATAATAAATCCATGGATTCGGATATGATTTGGTATAAGTGGATGCTCTTGAAGCATGGTAACACTTTGTGTGACTGATTCTTCTACATTTTCAAAACCCGATAGCCACTCATCAAAATCCACTCCACAATACTTCATGGTATCGATGATTTCAGGAGTAATGCCTTGTTCCTTCATCTTCCTTAGCATCGCTTCACTATCCATATGTTGAACTCCACAATCCGTATGTCCAATGACCATGATTTCCTCAACACCGAGCTCATATATCGCTATCAACAGACTTCGAACAGCACTTCCAAATGGATGTGATATGACACCACCGGCATTCTTGATAATTTTCGCATCACCGTTTTTGATACCAAGCGCTGCTGGCAATAATGCTATGAGTCGGGTATCCATACAAGTCACAATGGCCAATTTCTTTTCGGGATATTTGCTTGTCACAAAGGGTTTATATTTTTCCTGTTGTACAAATGTTTTATTATAATTCAAAATATCTTCTATCATATGTTTCTCCAATCTTGTTGTATCTCTATACTTTTTACCATCCATGACTTCCTCCTCCCCCACTGCCTCCACCCACAGAGCCACCTGAGGAAAAGCCTCCCCCTCCACCTGAAAAATCTCCAAAGTTTCCTGAAGAAGATCCATCAGAAGAACGTGGTGGTGTAGATACAGCCTTGATATCTTGATTGATATCATGAACCATATGATGGAATACTGCATAACGGAAGACTTCATCACTATCATACCAAGTTGGTGCCGGTATCGTGATACTACGGAATTTTTGTTCCCAAATATCACTGACATGAAGAACATTCGCATAAGGAAGAATGTGATAATAATATTCAGGATCATCCTCTAACAACATTTCTAAACGATCTTTTTCCACTGTTTTGATAAAATCCTTAAAGCCGAGTAAAGAAGACAATAGCTTTTGACGATATGGACTATCTAAATGAATACCATGAGAGAGCCATAATGCAATGATGCTACAAAACAAGCCAATCAATGCGTACATATTTTGATCCGGAAGTAGAAAGATGAATAGGAAACTCGGTAATACAAACATACCGCCAAAGATGATGAACACCGCAATCATTGCACCCTTTGAGGTATTCCCATTTTGATAATTTTGATAAAGTT
Source organism: Hoskinsella mucinilytica (assembly GCF_045223415.1). NCBI lineage: Bacteria > Bacillati > Bacillota > Erysipelotrichia > Erysipelotrichales > Erysipelotrichaceae > Hoskinsella > Hoskinsella mucinilytica. Next base: position 20,833 of record NZ_JBEQZJ010000026.1, read on the forward strand.
TCATAAACAGAAATATATAGATAAAGATAGGAAGCATCGTGAAATTTTGAAGGAAAGCTTTTAACATATCACCATAAACTTCATACTGACTTAACGTGTTTAATAATAAGAAGGGAATGATACTTGCCACCATAAGAAGCTTTCGAAGGATTTCTACAGAAGGATTACGCAGAGCCCATTTCCCTTGATAACGTGCCTTTAAGTTACGTTTTGCGACCTTTACATCAAGATAAAAGGTATGTTGTAGATCCGCTTTATTCACTTGATGGTTCGTGCCATGAGAAAACATTCCGTAAAATAATTGTCTTTCATAATCCGGTGCGGATGGATCAATATCTTTTACTTGTTCAAAACAAAAAGAGGATCCCTGATATTTGATTTTCAAATACCCTTTATCTGCCCAATAAAAGATCATTGCGGTGATATCAGTATCTGATAAATGCAAATCGATGACATAGCCAGCATCCGCTGGATTCATGCCCTTTGGCGGATAAAAATTAACAGGTGCTATGATTTCTTTTGGCTTTAATATCACAAAACGAAGGATCAACAATAATACCATAAAGCCAGCGGTAATACCTAATGCGATATATATGATGATTGACGTTCCTCTATGGTAATCTTCTGCTTTTAAATCTAAGTTAAGATGAAATTCATCTCCTGATAATACCGGTTCATTGATACTTAAATACAACGAGGTATCTTCGACACGCTGATTGATGCGCTTTGTATCTATTTCATCCCCTTGTCTACCTAAGGTAAAGCTAGTATTGGGCGATGATGGCATCGTAAGCTGTAAAGAAAAAGCTTGCATCTTAACTTGGTCATTCTTTTGAAATAAATTAAGACTTATCTTATCCTTCTGAATACGATAAGGATGCACTACATAACTGATCGTAACCTGACGTTCTTCTTCTTTTTTGGCATAAAAATGTAGAGAATCATAGCGATTATAGGTAATATCATCATCTGATATCTTGATATCTTTTAGTTGGTAACTATCTTCATCCCACAGATCCTGAATCATAGGTAAGGTGATTTGTGTATATGGCGATTTGATGTCCAAGACAAGCTCTTGTTCTACATAAAAATCTTGTTCAGAAGTTACGCTAACCTTCATCTGATTGTTTTTGATGATATATGGAAATTGATATTCCGGTGCTGAAGAAAATATACCTTCTTCAAATTTCATTTGTAGCGTGACGCCATGTGAAGATGGAATGGTATCATTTGATGTTACATGAAGCTTGTTTCCATCAAGTGTTCCCTTGACATAATGGTTTCCCGTAGAACCTGTGCTACCAGATGTCATACGATAATTTAACAACTCTCCTTGAGAAGGAAATGTCACATCTGCACTGAATTCTTTTACCTGAGTATCATAATCTGTACCTAATAGATTGATATAAATGTAGTCATAATTAGGATCATAATCTTGATAATGCTTCAATGTGTAGCTTAATGTGATGCGCTTTTTTCCATATACGGTCTCATCTGCATCTCCGATTTTGATATCTACCTCATTTTGCTTTTCATTGACGGTAAACGGCATCCCTTCTACTTGAATCTTTTTCACCTCAAAACGTTCGGCATCTCCACTTTTGGGGATATTCCGTATGATGCCATGCATAGACTCTTCAAAATCGATATCCATGGTCTCTGTAACATGATATTCTCTTGCATCATTGACTGTCACATCCACATGGATACGATCGTAAACATAACCTGCATCCTGAGCATGTATGTTTTTTGTATAACCGAAAAGGGATAGCATACAAATCATAACGAGAATGATCTTCCATTTTTTCATAATTAATTCTCCTTAGTATCGCATTATATTATAAGGGATAAATCTATATTTCGCTATTCATAAGGATGAGAAAGTCCTCAAATTTGTAAATGACCAGAAAAAAAGGTAAAGTGTACCTTTTTCTTTACCTTATTTCCATATTCATATACATAGCTTCATGAGAATACTTCTACTACCTCAAAACGTTCAAACGTAATCGGGGTTTCTTCTGTAAACGTATATCCACGTTTGATTGCATCACGTGTCCAATATCGTATGTTACCTTCCTTCCACTGTTCGAAGGTATCATCCTCACCCTCAAGTTTGACCATATCCCAAGTGAGATCACGAAATTTAACAACCTCAACATACACTGTTTTTATCACACAAGCGGCGTTCCCTTTACCATCTAATACCAACGATAAATCACCAACGCTTGGCACTTCTTCATGATCTAATACTACAGAAACAGTCGCTGTTTTTTTCCCCGCAAGTACCAAAGATAGCAATTCATCTGCCATTTCGGGATTATCACCGAATGCAAAACATTCAAAATATTTTTTATTTGTATTTTCTTCCATATTCTATAGTATCTCCTCTTCCTATATGCTTTATTTATGCTGTTATTTTAACATAGACAGAAGTCATGATGCTATCTAATTCATGTTGATTCTGAATTATTTTTTATAATAATCTTTTAGAAATTGCTCTTTATACTCTTCAAATTTCTCATGTTCAATGGCTTCACGAATTTCTTCAGTCAAGCGTATGATAAAACGTAGATTATGTAAAGATGCTAGATTGTTGTATTTGCTTTTATCTTCAAAATCTTGAGATTTCCAAAGTTTTCGCAATTCGCCTCTTGTCCAACCTGCTTTACAAGTAGGACAATCACAAGGTTCATCTAATAACATAGGACTATCGGTAAACTTCGCCAAATTGACAGGTCCCATTCTTGTATAAATTCGTCCATGTCTGGCTTCTCTGGTAGGAGCGACACAATCAAAGGTATCAGCTCCCATTTCAGTACCGATCAAGATATCATCCGGGTGAGAAAGACCAAGTAGATGTCGTGGTTTATGTTCAGGTAGTTCTTCACAACACCAGCGTAAAATCTCACCTAGACTTTCCTTTAAGAATGCACCGCCTAATCCATATCCATCAAAATCCATTTCCGCAAACTTCCTAGCAGTACAACGACGCAGATCTTCCCATCTACCACCTTGTAATACACCATAGAGTGATTGGTGATAACCTAAATCATCACAATGCAATGCATGTTCTTTTAAGCTGCGAATTGCCCAACGCTCTGTACGTGCCAATGCTTCTACATTATATTCATAGCTATCTGCCAATGAGGTCAATTCATCATAAGCCATATGAATATCGGCTCCGATGCGACATTGAATTTGCATAGATTCCTCTGGCCCTATAAAATCTTCTTGATTAGTAAAGGGATCATGAAAACGCACACCATCTTCGCTTACATGAGCCAAGCGATCCTTAGGATCTGTATTTATGACATCTTGTTCTCGTTTCATACTTACGACTTTTCCAAGACCGGACCCCAACGACATGACTTGAAACCCTCCGGAATCCGTTAAGGTTGGACCATTCCATCCAGACCATTGAGCTAATCCACCATGTTTTGCTATGTCAGGTGAAATATTACGTAGATGATATCCGTTGCTTAACATTGCCTGAGCATGAATACTTTCTAAATCCTCCATAGATACATAACGTACCTCCCCATTGGTACCTACCGTCATAAAGGCAGGTGTTTTGATATCCCCATGAGGAGTATGTATGATACCGGCACGACCTAGTTTTCCAGGTATCTTTTTGGTGATTTCAAAACTGAATTTATTGTTGTTTTTATATTTCATCTGTCATCTTTCCTCTCAATTGTTTTGCGATGATCGCTTCTACCGGTGAAAAGATTACTTCAAATCCGATACCAAGGATATAAGCGAAGCAAGCCTGTGTTAAAAACTCAGTAAAAGGCAAAACTCCGATAAATGCAATGGTCTCAAATAAGAAAGAATCGATCACATGCGCAAAAGCGGATGAGCCTAGTGCACGAGCAATGAAACTGGAAGCAAAGATACCTTTGCTTCTTTTTAACTTTGTAAAGATAACGTTGTTACATAGATTTGAGAAAACATATGCGATCAAAGAACCCATAATAATTCTAGGTGTAAAACCCAACACACTTGCATAAGCATCTTGCATCGTCCATCCATCATAGGCAGGCAATGCAATAACGATATAGAATACGATCATTGCGGTGATATTCACAAAGAAACCAGCTAGGATAATGCTTTTGGCAATCTTCTTACCATAAAATTCAACAATCAGATCTCCTAATATATAGGTGATTGGAAATAAGATGACACCTCCATCAACTGCAATACCAAAAAAATCCCATAGCTTGATTGCCGCTAGATTTGAAATCAGCAGCGCACTTACCGATATCGTCGCAAAATAGATCAAAAGTTTCTGTTTAAAATTTGGCATGGTGATATTATAGCATAAGCAATCCTTTAAATAAAAGCCCAAACTTCTATTTTTCTTATGAAAGAAGTGTTGGGCAATTCATCGGATATGTTTAATTAAAAATTGTTATCTTTTCCTTATTTATCATTCTGTACGAAGAGCGGTCACAGGGTCTTCTTGTGCAGCCTTCTTTGATGGAATCAAACCACCGATCAAGGTCAATATCACACTTAAGACGATCAAGATCAAACCGCCTACCCACGGAAGTGCTGCGCTAACTTCTACATTTCCTGCTAGATGGTGAATCAGCATATTGCCCGGAATCAACAACAACAAGGTAATCACGATACCTAAGACACCTGCCAATAACCCTATGATAAAGGTTTCAGCATTAAATACTTGAGATACATTTCGTTTTGAAGCACCGATTGCTCGTAAGATACCGATTTCCTTTTTACGTTCTAATACGCTGATATAGGTAATGACTCCAATCATAATAGAGGATACCACAAGGGAAATAGCCACAAATGCAATCAATACATAGCTGATTACATTAATGATATCCGTCACAGATGACATCAAGGTGCCGACATAATCGGTATAGGAAATCACTTTATCTTCATCAACTTTTTTCATTTCCTCATTATAGTTATCTAAAACATCAATGACTTTTTGTTTGCTTTCAAAGTCTTTCGGATAAATATTGATACCACTTGGTTTATCAAAATCAGCATAGCCTAAATTTTTCAAATTTCCATCATAAGAAGATACTTCTTTGGTCATCAATGACATCATTAGTTCAGATAACTCTTCCTCACTCATATTCATTTGAATGGCTTTTGAGAATGCACTTGCGTCAATCTGGATCGCATCTTGCATACGATTCGCAAGATCTCCCATTTGAAGACTCATTTGTTGTTGGATCTGTTGTGATAATTGCTCTGACAACAAAGTACCATATTGTGTCATGATCGTTGTCATTTGCTTTTGTAGTTGTGTTTGAAATTGTTCTACCATTCCACTATCCTGTAATAGCTTTGTCATTTCTGATTGAATCAACTTCTGTGCATCTTCTGTTTGAATATAAGCAATAAAATATTCATTCATCTTTGTAGGATCGATCATAGCGTTTTTTACGAGATATTCTTGAAAGTCTTTCATCAATACTTGACTCATTGCATTGATTTGATCTTCTGTAATAGAAATCTTCATATCAGATAAAATTCCAGTAAAGTCTATTTGAGGTAGCTTTGACATATCAATATCGATCGAACTTAAATCAAGATCAGACATACCACCTTGTAACTTACTTTGATCAAACGTAAATGCTTGTTGGAGCATATTCGTATCTATGGTAAACAAAGAATTCATATCAAATTGATTACCACTTTTATCCGTAAATGATTTTCCGGTAAATACATCCTTAGATGGATCCGCAAGTTGACTTTTCACGATATTACTAGCCTTTGCCTCTTCAATAACATGCGTTGTCAATTCGGCAGTATAACCGATGCCCGTCTTCAACATGGTTGCTGTTGCGGATTCTTTTGGTTGAACAATACCGACTATCTTGATATCTTCCCCTTGGTTGATCAGCTTTTTCATATAAGCTTGGTCTTCCGTTTTATCTTTATAGACATGATAAGTATCATCATATTCATAATAATCTGATGCCTGTACTAATTTGAAGGTGGTTCCTATGATTTCATCATAAGCATAAGAACCGCTTTCCTCAGGTACATTTACTTTTTCATCCTTTGAAAACTGTTCCATCATCTTATCCAATTCTTTATAATCACGCAATCCCAAAGTATATAACATAAAGTCATTGATATTACCGTTTTTAGATAAAACAAGTACACATTCTTTATAGTTTTCAGGCCATCTACCTGATTTCATATCATATTGATCCTCATACAACGCTTTACTACTTGGCATTTGATAGAAAACATCAGTGCTCATCATAGAAGACATCATACTATTGGAATTACTGGAGGATCCCAACCCAATACTTGAGAAAGATTTATCAGGATGTACCTGTCGAATAGCGTCTGTATTGGATTGATAAATTTGCGGAGCTACTTGGTAGCTATATTCAATAGCATTTGTATTCTGTTCAAGATCAGTTTGCCCTTGATCGATATATTGTTTTAATGAAGTTAAATCATTTGAACCGATCTTGGATAACATATTGGTAATCATAGAGGATACATAAATCTTGGAATCCTCTTTTTCTTCCTTATTTCCACTTGGATGACCATCCGCCATCATAGATGTAATATCAAACCCTGTGCTTTGTATTTGTAATGGATATTCAGAAAGAGTTTCTTCTTCTATGGATTGTATATATTGATTCACACCATTGGATAATGATAAAATCAACGCAATCCCTATGATTCCAATGGATCCTGCAAAAGAGGTTAAGATCGTTCTTGCTTTTTTTGTACGCAGATTATGGAAGCTTAATACCAAAGAAGTGAGAAAAGACATGGATGATTTACCCATATTTTCATGCTTTGGTTGTACCTCCTCTTGTTCCTTATTTTCATAAGGATCACTATCACTGATAATCTTCCCATCCCTTAATTCTACAATACGTGTCGCATAATCTTTTGCCAATTCTGGGTTGTGTGTTACCATCACGACAAGACGATCTTTTGCGACTTCCTTCAACAAATTCATGACTTGGATACTGGTTTCACTATCCAAAGCTCCTGTTGGTTCATCCGCTAATAAAATATCCGGATCATTGACCAATGCACGAGCAATTGCCACACGTTGCATTTGTCCTCCAGACATTTGATTTGGCTTTTTATGCCCTTGATCCCCTAATCCTACCTGCTCCAAAGCTTTCTTTGCTTTTTGTCTTCTCTGTGCTTTCGATACCCCGGATATCGTTAACGCAAGCTCAACATTAGCCAATACGCTTTGATGTGGAATTAGATTATAACTTTGAAATACAAAACCAATGGTATGATTACGATAAGAATCCCAATCTCTGTCCTTGTATTTTTTTGTGGAAATCCCATTGATGATCAAATCACCTTTATCATAACGATCCAGACCGCCAATGATATTCAATAGCGTAGTTTTCCCAGACCCGCTTGGTCCTAAAATCGCCAAAAATTCATTATCTCTAAGATTTAAACTAACACCATCCAGTGCCCTTTGTATTAAATTTCCGGTTTTATATTCTTTATATATATCCTTAATTTGAAGCATGTTTTTACATCCTTTCCCTAATAATGACTTTATTTATCTATTCACAAGTTATGTTTATTATACTCTGAAATGAATAATAAAAGGGGAAATAACAAAATTTCCCACAAATTATCGATTAGATCATTTTATCATAGCTTCTTATGATAGAAAACTGTAACACTTGATTTGTGTTACAGTCTATGTCTATTTAAATTCCTTTGATGTTATGGAAGGCGTGCTGTGCGGCAATAGCACCATCATTGGTCGCTGTTACTACTTGACGTAATTTTTTATCAATCACATCACCTGCACCATACAGACCTTTCACTTTCGTTTCGCAATTATCATCGACGATCATATAGCCTTTTTCATTCAATACCGGTAATCCTTCTAAGAATGATGTAGCCGGATCTAATCCGATATATGGGAAAATGCCATGCGTTTTGATTTCTGTTTGAACTTTTGTTTCCACGTTTTCTACGATCAACGCAGTCACTCGTTTTCCATCATCCACAACTCTAACAGGCACATGTTTTGTGACAATGGTTATTTTCGGATTCTTTTTAATGGCTTCCTGAACAATACTGTCGGCACGGAATATATCTCTTCGAATAACGATATGAACACGGCTCGCAAATTGTGTTAGATAATTCGCTTCTTCCAAAGCAGAATTACCACCTCCAATGACCACAACTTCTTGGTCTTTGAAAAAGGCACCATCACATACTGCACAATAACTAACACCTCGACCGATATTTTCTTCTTCTCCAGGCACTTTCATCATACGTTCTTGTGTACCTGTGGCAACAATAACAGCTTTGGCTTCATACACATTACCATCATCACAGATGACTTTCTTATATTCGCCATCTTCAACCTTGATCACATTACCATATAAATATTCTGCGCCAAACGCAGTGGAATGCTCAAACATATCGCTGGCAAGCTTTGCGCCATTGGTACTGGCAATTCCGGGCCAATTACTGATTTCATATGTTTTCACTAACTTACCACCAGGTGCTCCCATTTCTAACATCGCTGTAGAAAGCCCTGCTCTTGAACCATAAATTGCCGCAGACATCCCTGCCGGACCTGCACCTATAATCATTAAATCGTAGCGTCGCTCCATTCGTGATCCTCCTTTAAAAGAGTAATGAACTCTTGCATATCTCTAATCATAGCACACGGTTTTGTGTCTTGCATTTCTTTTGCACGACTTTCTTCAAAAACAAAAGCCACCGAAAATGCTCCCATGTTTTTTGCTGCCTGTATATCCGTAGGTGAATCCCCTACATAAATCAAATCATCATGGGCCCTTGGTATCATGGAAGCCGCTTTTAAAATTCCGGATGGATCAGGTTTTGGCTTTTCCACATCTTCACAGCCAACGATCACTTTGAAATAGGAATCGATATGACAACTTGCCAATCCCATTGCAATGACATCCTTACGTTTATTGCTTACAAGTGCTATATCATAGCCTTGTTCCTTTAGATAGTCCAAGGTTTCTTTGACATGAGGAATTTCTTTCACATATTGATCGTGATGATCATGATTGAATTTACGATAATATGAAACGATTTCCTCAACCATAGACGCATCGAAATAACGTAAGAAGCTTTCTTCCAAGGTTGGTCCTAAAAAGCTATATAATTCTTCATCACTTAATACATAGCCTGGCTTATAATGGGCAAATGTATGACGAAAGCTTTCAAAAATCAAATCTTTGGTATCGACCAAGGTTCCATCAAGATCAAAAACAACCACCGGTTTTTCTTTACGAAATGGCCATACCTTTTGAAATAACTTATCCCAAACACCCAGGATACCACAAATTCCGATGATAATGCCTATGATGGATACTACCTGTGCGATCCTCAATGGTCCTAGCATCAAAGAATCCGTTCGAAAACCTTCCACAAAGAAACGTACCATACCATACCAAGTTAGATATGCCCATGCCATATCACCACGTTTTTTTCTTCCGTATTTCTTATACACAAAGGTGATCAACAGAAAACCGATGATGTTACCGACACTTTCAAATAGGAAGGTTGGTTGACGATAATGACCGTTTATATACATATTATCCTTGATAAAGGATGGAAAGTGATCATAAAAGGAATCTTTCACAATCCCTCCATATGCTTCATGGTTCATGAAATTACCCCATCTACCAATAGCTTGTGCTAACATCACATTAGGGAATATCGCATCCGCAACTCTTAAACCATTGATACAATGACGTTTAAAATACCATACACCAAACAATACTCCTGCAATCAATCCTCCATGTATGGCAAGTCCACCTTCCCAAATATAAAAGATACGAATAGGATCTGCTGCATATTGATTTCCCCATTCAAAGATCACATAATAAATTCTAGCTCCGATGATGCTGATGGGTAACATCATGATAAAGAAATTCAGGAATACATCTTCATCATATCCCCATTTTTTTAACTGATGAATGGACAAATAATATGCGATAAATGCCCCGCTCAGAATAATCACAGCATACCATGTAACGGATAATGGTCCTATGGTCAATACTGTTTGCATATCTGGAAATAATGACATCACTCTTCCTCCAATCTATTGTCCATTTTTATTTTTTTCAATATAATCTAATACTCTTTGTTCAAATTCTTTTGCGCTATCCATACCCATTTCACTTAAGGTATAGTTCGTAACTGCTGATTCAATGATGACTGCCATAGAACGACCTTCTCTAACCGGCACAACGATTTTCGGGATATCCACACCTAATATATTTTCATGCTTCTTTTCTTCGATTCCAACTCGATCATAATCCTGATCTGGCTTCCAAGATTCTAAGTTTACTTGAAAATCTACTTGTGTCTTCGGAAGCACGGAGCTTACGCCAAACATTCTTGCGACATTGATGATACCAATACCACGTATTTCTAACATTCCGGTCAATAGCTCTGGAGCCTTTCCAACAATCTTGTTATGAATCCTATAACAATCTACACGATCATCCGCCACAAGCAGATGTCCTCGTTTGATAAGTTCCAATGCGATTTCACTTTTACCCATGCCGCTTTCTCCACGAATCAATACACCTTTTCCATAGATAGACAGCAAACCACCGTGCAGGCATTGACTGGTTGCTAATTGCTCATCCAGAAACGCTACGATATCTACGATCAAACGGGTCGTTGGAGAAACGGAACTGAATACCGGAAAGTTCTTTTTCTTTGCACAACGACTTAACGACGCAGGACATTCATGTCCTTTGGTAATGATAATAGCCGGTGTGGTATCATTGGTAATAAAATCAAAAGCCTTACGTTGTTTTTGTGCACTCATACTGGATATATAAGCAATTTCTTTATCTCCAAGCACAACAAGGCGTTTTTGTTGACTATTCTCAAAGAAGCCGGCCAATTCTAATCCCGGTCGATTGGTATCCGCCATAACAATTTGGCGATTCAAGCTTTCTTCATTTCCCGTAATCTGTACAAAGTCAAACGCATTGACCAATGCCTTTACGGATACACTTGTCTGTTCTTCCATCGCATTACCTTCTTTCTAAAACCTTTTTCAAATATTGACCTGTAAAGCTTTCCTTTACTTCCGCAATTTCTTCCGGTGTTCCACATGCAAGAATCTCTCCACCATCATCTCCGCCTTCAGGACCAATATCTATAATATAATCTGCACACTTGATTACGTCAAGATTATGTTCAATAACAAGTACAGTATCTCCATTGTCTACGATACGCTGTAAAACTTCTAACAATCGTTTTACATCATGAGTATGTAGTCCCGTAGTAGGCTCATCCAGAATAAATAAAGTTTTTCCTGTTGCCTTTCGCTGTAATTCACTTGCTAGTTTTACACGTTGTGCTTCTCCACCGGATAAACTGGTTGCGCTTTGTCCAAGTTTGATATAACCTAAACCGACATCCTTTAGGGTTTGAAGCTTATGCTTGATCTTGGATACATTAGAAAAGAATTCCAATGCCTCCTCTACCGTCATTTCTAAGACATCATAAATGTTCTTTCCTTTATAAGTAACCTGCAAGGTTTCTTCATTATAACGTTTTCCACCACATTCCTCACATGGAACATAAACATCAGGTAAGAAATGCATAGAAATACGAAGGATACCATCTCCTTGACAAGCTTCACATCGTCCACCTTTTACATTAAAAGAGAATCTTCCCTTTTCATAACCACGCATCTTTGCTTCCGGTGTTTGTGTAAATAAATCACGGATATCATCAAATACACCGGTATAGGTAGCCGGATTACTTCTTGGTGTTCTACCGATTGGATCTTGAGAAATATCAATCAACTTATCAATGTGTTGGATTCCTTTGATTTTTTTATGCTTTCCCGGTTTGATTCTGGTTCTACCAAGCGCATGCATGATGCCTTTGCTTAAGACTTCATTGACAAGGGAACTTTTTCCACTTCCACTCACACCGGTTACCACGATGAAAGAGCCTAGTGGAAATTTCACATCCACATGCTTTAGATTATTTTCATACGCCCCAATAACTTCAAGCTTTTTACCATTGCCTTTTCTACGTTTTTCCGGTATTTCAATTTTTCTTTGGCCGCTTAAATACTGTCCTGTGATAGAATTTGGATTAGCCATAACTTCTTCAGGAGTACCTGCGGCTACAACGTTTCCACCATGTACACCTGCTCCTGGGCCAATATCTATTATATAATCACTGGCACGCATCGTGTCCTCATCATGCTCGACCACGATCAAAGAGTTTCCTAAATCACGCATATCTTTCAAAGAATTGATCAAACGATCATTATCTCTTTGATGAAGCCCGATACTTGGCTCATCCAATACATATAAAACGCCACTTAGATGGGAACCGATTTGTGTTGCCAAACGAATACGCTGTGCTTCTCCTCCTGATAAGGTACCTGCCAAACGATCTAATGTAATATACCCTAATCCTACGTTATGTAAGAAAGTAAGACGTTCTCTGATTTCCTTCACGATCAACTTTGCGATTTCTTCTTGTTGTGCACTTAGTTTTAATTCATTCATAAAGGTAATGGCATTGGTAATCGACATCTGTGTCCATTCGAAAATATTTTTACCACCAACCATAACACTTAGCGCTTGTTCATTCAAGCGTTTTCCACCACAAACAGGACATGGAGCTTCCGCTAAGAAAGTCGCATACCACTCTCTTGACATAGTAGAGCTAGTTTCCATATAACGACGTTCGATCAAGTTACAAACACCCTCGATATATTCCGTTTTCTTCGTAACATTGCCACTTCTACTAGCCAAGCGGTAGCTGATCAAATCTTTAGAACCATAAAGAATGACATCCATTTGTCCCTTTTTCAGTTCTTTTAATGGTGTATCGATACTGATTTCATAATAATCTAACAGCGCCTTAAATTTTTGCCATTCTAGATTTTCTGTATTTACGATATTCTTATAATATACGATACCACCCTGACGAATGGATTTACTTTTATCCGGTATCAAATAATCTAAATCTACCTTTTGGGTAATCCCAAGTCCCTTACACGTATCACACGCACCAAATGGTGCATTAAATGAAAACAGACGAGGTTCTAAACGTGGTAAAGAAAATCCACAATACTTACAAGAGTAATTACTTGAAAACACCAGTTCTTCCTCACCATAAGCAACAACAGCCAAACCATCACTCAGTTTTAACGCTGTTTCTAAGGAATCATGTAAACGAGATCGATCTTGACCTTTTACGATACGATCCACAACCACATCTACATTGTGCTTTTTATTTTTTTCTAATGCATCCAATTCTTCTAAAAGCTTTAATTCGCCATCCACACGAACACGAATATACCCTTCTTTCTGTAAATGCTCAAAAAGATCCTTTTGGGTCCCCTTCTTTCCATGAACCACTGGGGATAATATGCTCAATCTGGTTTTATCTTCCAGCTCCATCACCCTATCCACCATTTGTTTAATGGTTTGGGATGTAATCGGTTCATGATGAATAGGACAATAAGGAACGCCGATTCTAGCATACATCAAACGTAGATAATCATATATTTCCGTAACTGTTCCTACCGTAGATCTTGGATTATTGCTTGTCGTTTTTTGATCTATGGATATGGATGGAGAAAGTCCTTCTATGGAATCTACATCCGGTTTTTCACTGCCTCCTAAAAATTGTCTTGCATATGCACTTAAGCTTTCCACATATCGCCTTTGTCCTTCTGCATAGATGGTATCAAATGCAAGTGATGTTTTACCTGAACCTGATACCCCTGTCATGATAACAAATTGGTCTCTTGGAACTTTGATATCTATGTTTTTCAGATTGTTTTCTCTGGCACCTTTGATATCTATATAATCATGTTTCATATTGGTTACCTCCAAACTACTCTACTATTATACATTAGTCTTCCCCAAATTTCCTATCATTTGACATTTTTATTTGATAGACATTGTTGATCGCAGATGTTAGATCAGCATAAGCAATCAAAAAGCATAGATTTCATAGAAAAATAAATATTTTTGTTTTTTTGAAAGGTTTTGTGTCTTGAGTACGTGTTATGAGTGAAAAGGAGGTTTTTATCATGAAGAAAAAACTAGCAGGAATATTATGTATGGGAGGTTGTATGATTGCAAGCATGGCATTTGCCATCAATATCAATGCACAAGAGCATGTTGCTTATGAGCAATGCCATGAAGCATGCATGGGATCAGCTGATTTTGATCATTGTACACAGATGCAACAAACACGATCCTACACAGATTCACAACCCAATGCATCTCAAGTGAGAGATTGTCCATATCATGAGGAACATCACGATAAAGAACCATGTGAAAAACAAGGAACAGGACACTCTGATATGCACCAACAACATAGAGGAAGAGGAAATTGCCATAACTGAGATTTTGCAACAAAAACAAAAATAGCTTATACTGTAAAAGAATAGAGGGATGGTTTTGAAGAGTGAACAACAGCTTGAGGATGCAATAGAACGTTATGGTGATATGATACAGAAGTTATGCTTTATCCATGTCAAACAAGAGGCTGATGTGGATGATGTTTTTCAGACTGTCTTTTTAAAATACCTGAATTCCTCTGACTTTCAAGATGAAGAACATGAAAAAGCCTGGATTCTAAAAGTTACCATGCGTGCCTGTCACGATACCTTTCGTGGATGGTTTCAGAAAAAAGTCATTACCACAGATGAATTAGAGGCTTATAAGATTCCAGAACAAAATCAGGATCATGAGTTATTGGATATCTTGTCTCAAATGCCTGAAAAGTATCGAGATGTCATTTATCTTCATTATTATGAAGGTTATAAAATCACAGAAATCGCAAAGATGTTACATAAAAAAGAGAACACGATCCATACATGGCTTAGAAGGGCAAAGCTCATGCTGAAAGACATCCTTGGAGGTGAAGAGAATGAATAGGCTTCAAAAGCAGCTGGATATGATCAAAACAAGGGAAGAAACAAAAACCAGAACCTTACATGCAGTCTTACAACATAAACGAAAAAGACATTTGATTCCTCAAATGACAATGGCTGTTATGGTAGGTTGTTTGTTATTATTTCTGATACGACCATGGAATACATCCTCACCTTCTTCTTCAAAAGCTGTTTCCTATGTAACCTTGGACATCAACCCAAGTATGGAATTCACACTAGATGAAGAAAACCGCATTTTAGATATAAAAGCTTACAATGAAGACGCTAAAAAGATCTTAAGCCTTGTAGATATCAAAGGCATGGAAATTCAAAACGCTTGGAATCAGCTTTGGGCATTAGATCAATGGAACTCTTATATAGAGAAAGGTATCTTAGAAGTAGGTATCTATAGCAGTGATGATGCTATCGCAATCTCTTTAGAAAAAGAATTAAATACCTATTTGCAATCCACACTTAGTGATGGCCATTATCATTGTTCTCATATCGATGATACCGTATTTGAAGAGGCTAAAGAACACCACACAAGCATGGGAAAATATCGTGTCATACAAGAAATTCTATCGTATACAGATCGCTATACGATAGATGAGCTTTCCGATAAAAGTATGCGTGCGCTTTATGATATCCTAGCAACCTTTGATGCATCTGCTGTACCGAAAGAGTGTATGAAGCAAAAAGAAGATGGTCAAAATAAACATCATCATCAAGAATAAATACGAAAAAAGCTGACATCGTGATCAGCTTTTATTAATCTTTCAACATTTTAAAATATTGAACTGCTTGACAACCTCTACCTGTATGGACACCAACAACACTTACCAATTTGATGATCTGATGCGTTGCCCCAGGGAATGCTTGTTTTAATTTATTCATATAGATTTGTGCCTCTACTTCATCATCTGCATGTGCAACAGTGATCATATAAGAATCATCTACATGTTCTTGACGCATGATCTCAATGACATTATCCATTGCTCGATGCATCGTTCTTACCTTATCAACGACATCAATTTTACCATTGGTTTCTTGATTGATTTTTAAGATTGGTTTAATTTTCAATAATCCACCTAAAGTAGCTGCAAGTGGTGTTAATCTTCCACCCCTTTTTAAATGCTGTAGATCATTAGGTAATAATAAAGTGTCTGTTGTATCTATGATTCTTTGTAAAGTTGCTTTGATGTGATCCATTGTGTTTCCTGATTCATACATCGTTTTTGCTAGTCGAATCATATATTCTTGCACTACTGCTGTGACATGACAATCAACATACTCAAATACCAAATCCAGTTGTTGTGCACATAATGCCATTGCATTGATGGTACCACTTAACCCACTACAAATCGGTACCGCAAAGATTCTTTCATAACCTTCTTCTTTTAGTTTCGTAAATAATTCCTCGATTTTCCCCAAAGCAGGTAATGATGTTGACAGCATCTTGCCATCTTTCATCAATTGATATACCTCATCTATCGTGATATCTTCCTGATCATGAAAATTTTTCCCTTCATAGCTTACCTGTAAAGGTACACTGTAAATCCCCACTTCTTGTAACTGCGCTACAGATTTTCCACAGCCACTGTCTGTTACAAATGCAGTTTTCATCTGTATTACCTCCCGTATTCGTATTTTATTATACTCTTTTTTCTAGTAGAAAAAAACTATAACACTAGAATTTCTATTTGAAACTTTCAACTGTTTTCACACATAAAGAAGATTTCAAATATTACCTATATCCACCTATATTATGAAAAAAGCCCCATAGGAGCTTTCTATCATGGTATCGTTTATGTTATACACCTTTTACTTTTTTAATATATTGAATGCCTAAACATCCTAACCCTGTATGAGCAGAAATCACAGGACAAATCAAACCATAGTATAATTCCACACCCGGAAATAAGGCTTCCATTTGTTCTTTAAGCTTAGCACCTTCCACAGGTGCTCCACTATGCAAACAAGTCAACGTATAACTATCATCTAACTTTGCTTCTTGGAATGTTTCCAGTATTTTCTGTTGAGCTTTTGACATCGTACGAACCTTATCATAAACATCAACTTTACCAGAAGAGCTTTCATTAAGTTGCAAGATCGGTTTGATTTTTAATAAACCGCCTAACGCTGCAGCAAGAGGTGTCAAACGACCTCCTCTTTTTAAATGTTGTAAATCATCGGGTATGATCAAAGTATTGCTAGACGCAACACTTTCTCTTAGACGGTTACAAATCTCATCTAATTCTATACCTTGGCGAACCAATTCTATCGCACTTATCGTCAAATAGCGTTGAATGTTACATGTCGTATAGGTCTCAATGATGGTCAAAGGTAACTCTAAACGCTTTGCGCATGCATGCATCACACTTGAGGTTGAAGATAATCCTGAAGTCAATGGTACAGCGATAGCCGCATCAAATCCTTGTTGCTTGATTTCATGAAAAACCTCTTCCATGATACCCATAGGTGGCATAGATGTTGTTGGCATATCTCCATTTTTCAAAAATTGGTTAATTTCATCTGTCGTGATATTTTCCCCATCCAGATACATATGATCGTTCACAATGACCTGTAAAGGCATAAAGAATATTCCTAGATCATTGGCTTGTTGTTTTGTCAGTCCGCTTCCACTGTCAGTAATTACGGCAATTTTCATAGCTTCCTCCTATCTGTTATTTCAGAAATGAAATAACTGATGCGTAAATTTTTTTACCTGTATCATTATACCAAGTATAATTTGAAAGTCAAACAATATAATAGTAGTATGCTCTAGATGCTATTCAAATATCAATCATTTTAACTTACGAAAATCCCCAACTATTAACATATCCTATCCATTTCCCATTGTAATAACATGAATAATAAACATTACCATCAGGTCTAGTCAATTATCGTTTGATCACATGTTTCTTACCTTTATACTGACTCATCCTTTTTTAATCCTTTTTATGCAAAAACACCAAGGTAGAATATGGTTGTATATTTACTGTACGAATCAAAATATCCTCTGCTTCACCATCTTGATATAATAACTGATATGCTTGTGGAAATTCATATAGGAATGATTCTGAAGTCGGATTAAAAATCGTAATCAATTCTTCCTTTTCATCTCTAGCTCGATACAATAGAACTTTTTGATCAATGGTATCAAAAGAGATATATTGTTCTACTTCTTGTGCGGTACTATAGCGAAGACATGGATGTTGTTTACGAATCTTGATCAAAGCCTTTGTACAATCCACAATCTCTTGATAATGATTTCTTCTAGTATAATTAATTTTATTGATTTCATCACTTTCTTCATACGTATTATGCATGCCATGTTTTGTTCTGGCGAATTCTTGTCCACTATGAAGAAATGGAATTCCCTGTCCCAAAAGAACTGCAGCTATCATCATTTCTTGACGTCGTATTCTAATCTCTCTTGTATCTTCTTTACAGCATTCCTTTACTTTATCCCATGAAGTCATATTGTCATGACATTCGACGTAATTCACGGCATTCATTGGATTTGCAAACATTTTCTCTACACCGATATCATTACAACTACCACATAAACAATTCTTCATAATATCAATCAAATACACAGCTCCGGTGCAATACCCTTTGACACTAACCTCATTCGCATCTGTTCGACCCTTGATCACATCACGAAATCGATCGGAGAAATGAGCAATATAAGGCATCTGTGCGTTGTTTCTTATGCTAGCACGTTGGCGATAATCCAAAAAGCTTGGCATATCCCAACCTTCTCCATATACCATAAAATCAGGATTGATGCCTGAACAAGTCTGATACACCTTATTTAAAGTATCAATATCTAATATCCCCATCAGATCAAAACGAAGTCCATCAATATGATAGGTTTTCGTTAACCATGCACAAGTATCCACAATATACTTTTGAGTCATCTTTTTAGTAGAATCTATATCATTACCACAATAAGTTCCATTAGAAAAGTCACCATTTTGATTCATTTGGAAGTAATAATTTGGTACTGTTTTCTCAAAGGAACAATTTTCTTTATCATACACATGATTAAAGACAACATCCAAATTGACTCGCATGCCATGCTTATGACACTCCTCAATCAATTGAACAAAATCAAATATACGACTATATGGATTGCTAGGATCACTCGCAAAGCTTCCTTCTAAACATCGATATTGAACAGGATCATATCCCCAATTATAATGCAACAATGGGTAAAGTTCATTTACTGAACCAAAATCTAAAACCGGTAAAAGTTGTACATGAGTAATACCCAAAGAGGTAAGGTAAGAAAATCCCGTATTCATTTTTTGGGTTGTTTCATTTTCCTCAACAAAGCCTCTAAATTTACCCGGCCAAGTAACACCGATTCCGTTTTGAATTGTAAAATCACGCACACTTGCCTCATAAATGATTGCATCTGTTGCATGCTTCATCATTGGTAATGGATATTCTTTGATTCTGATCTTAGATGGGTCAATGACTGCAGATCGTCTACTATCTTCAATGCATGCAATACCATAAGGATCTATGGTTTCTTGCCATGCTCCATTTACTCTGACAAAATACACATAAGTAGCGTTTTCCATATTTTCCAAAATAGAAAAGCGAAACACACCTCGCTCACTACGTTGCATTTCAAAAGTATGAACAACTCCATACTTAGCAATTTCAATTTTCACCTTAGAGGCAGTAGGGGCCCACAAAGCAAAAGAAGTTTGTGCTTTATCATAAGTACATCCTAAATCATTTCCATCATAAAAAAACATTTCATCAAAGCGTTCTGTTTTCACGATACCACTATACTCAAGAACGGTAGAACGTGCATGTTGATGTACCACGTAATATTCATTCCCAATTTCTAAAGGCTCATAAAAAGATAATGTATATTTATTGTAATTATTTTGTGTAGTTTCGATCGATTGTATTTGAAGGTCAATGATCTGACCTCTTTCATCAATCAAATAAAACTTATTGCTTGTACCCTCATAGCTGTTTCTAGACATAAAAACGACGACTTTATCAAAATCATCTAAATAAGCTTCATAATACGTATGCATTCTCATAATATCACCTTATTTATTATACCAAAAATTTAGACCTAGCGCTTATTTTCCACAAAAAAGGATATAAATTTTAGCGTAAAAGAAACAATCACTTCATAGTTATGACCTTTCCCTTATTGATTTATTGCACCTCATAAGAAAAAACATCATTCTTCGATTAGAAAAATGATGTTTTTTCATTAATGTTTATAGATATTATAGAATGCTGTTTTACCATTGAAAACTGCAATATCTCCTAATTCTTCTTCAATTCTGATCAACTGGTTATATTTTGCGATACGATCTGTTCTTGACATAGAACCTGTCTTGATTTGACCGGCATTGAAAGCAACTGCGATATCCGCAATGGTCGTATCTTCTGTTTCTCCACTACGATGAGATACTACTGCAGTATAACCATGCTTTTTCGCCAATTCCATTGCGTCAAAAGTTTCCGTTAAGGTTCCGATCTGATTCACCTTAATCAAGATAGAATTTGCGATATCCTTATCGATTCCTTCTTGTAGAATAGCAGGATTGGTCACAAAGAGATCATCGCCTACCAATTGAATCTTCTTACCTAAATGTTCTGTTAGTTTTTTCCAACCGTCCCAATCACGTTCACCTAAGCCATCTTCAATAGATATGATCGGATATTTTTCTACTAATTCATCATACCAAGCAATCATTTCATCTGTTGTCTTAGAACCTTGACCGGATTTATTTAAATCATATAGCTTTGTCTCGGTATTATAAAATTCACTCGCCGCAACATCCATGGCAATGCAAATTTCTTCACCTGGTTTGTATCCGGCAGCGGTAATTGCTTCCATGATTGCTTTTAAAGGCGCTTCGTTATCTTCTAGATTAGGTGCGAATCCACCTTCATCTCCAACAGCAGTAACCTGACCTTTGTTTTTCAAAACCTTTTTCAAGGCATGGAAGGTTTCCGCACCCATACGAATGGCTTCTTTGATACTTTTCGCACCAACAGGCATGATCATGAATTCTTGGAAATCTACGGAAGAATCTGCGTGGCTGCCTCCATTTAAGACATTCATCATCGGAACCGGTAATGTTTTCGCATTGATACCACCAAGATAACGATATAATGGTAATCCATAATATTCTGCAGCAGCATGAGCTACAGCCAATGAGATACCTAAAATTGCATTTGCACCATATTTAGATTTATCCTTCGTGCCATCTGCATCAATCAATGCTTGATCGATCTTTGCTTGATCTGTGACATCCATACCTAATACAACATCTGCCAATACGTTGTTCACGTTATCAACAGCTTTTAAAACACCTTTACCTAGAAATCTTGATTGATCTTTATCTCGTAACTCTAACGCTTCACGTTCTCCAGTACTTGCTCCACTTGGAACCATTGCTCTACCTAGAAAACCACTTGCCGTTGTTACTTCAACTTCAACTGTTGGATTTCCTCTAGAATCCAGAATCTCTCTTGCGTGTACATTTGTAATTAATGACATGATATGTATCCTCCTTTATGTTCATTTTAAGTATAACACACTGATTTTTAAAGAGAAAGAAGTTTGCTCAAACTAACAAATTTTCACATAATGTCTCATCTTGCGCTTTTTCTTTTCTTCTTTTTTGGCGTTATCAAACAGGCTCCCAATAGAACTAACCCAATTGGCCAATAATGAATAAGCAATTGTTGTGCAGTATCTGCCATAACGTTGATATCCATCTTAGGTTCTATCAGAAGTATGACACCAGCTAGTGCAAGGATCAATCCGATCCTTTGTTTCATGTTTATCACTTCCTGAAACTACTATACAAGCTTGAGATAGAGAAAATTGTCAAAAAAAAGAAGAATCTATTTAGATTCTTCCAATAAATCGATTTTTTCAAGATCTCCATATCCAAAATCTGTCGGAGTTTCTCTTCCAAACAAGATAGTAAGAACAGTCGCAGTCTGATTTTCATCATCCAATGCTTCTACTGTACCTTCTACATTCGCAAAAGCTCCACTCAATACACGCACACGATCTCCAACTTCAAAGTCAACCTGAACTTTACGTTCGCTCATACCAAGGCGACGCAGGATAGACTCCATTTCTTCTTCAGCTACCGGGAATGGTTTTGCACCACCACCACTAGAGCCGATAAATCCTGTAACACCTGGGGTATTACGTACAATGTACCATGCTTCATCGGTCATGATCATTTCTACGAATAAATATCCACTAAACAAGTTTGTTGTCTTTTCTACTTCTTTTCCATTTTTATATTCGATTTCTTTTTCTTCTGCTACAACGATACGGAACAGATAATCCTGTAATCCCATCGTTTCAATACGACGCTGTAAATTTTCTTTTACACGGTTTTCATGCCCTGCATAAGTGTTTACAACATACCATTCTTTTCTTATTTCCTGTGCCATAAAATCCTCCTTACATTCCAATTAATGAAAGGAAACCTGAAGATAAAACCTGACATAAGAAAAAGAATAGAGCTAAAATTACTGTGAATACGACAACAGTCATACTGTCTCTTGCCAAATCTTTCATTTTCGGCCAGCGGATTCTTTTTGCTTCTGTCATGATACCATTCATACTAAACCATTTCATTCAGATCACTCCTTATTTTGTTTCCTTGTGAATCGTGTGTTTTCCACATTTTGGACAGAATTTTTTTAATTCGATCCTTTCGGTATGTGTTTTTTTATTTTTTGTCGTTGTATAATTTCGAGAAAGACATTCGGTGCATGTCAATATTACTTTATCAGTCATAAAAACACCTCTTTTTCGTGCTTATTAACTTTATCATAATATCACTCGATAGTCAATCAAACTTTCCTAAGAATTCTTGCGTCTCCGTATCTTTCTCAATGTATTATCCACTTTTTTCTTAGTAATACCAAGCTCATCCGCTATGTGCTGATAACTACCACCTAAACTTCTTAATCTGAAAATTTCAAGTTCTAACTCATTTAATCCTTCTTTGACTTTTTCAACATTTTGATATAGCCCCGGACAATGATCTTCCTCTATTCGGCAATGATCCTCAACAATATCCAAAAGGGTATAGGTTCCTTTATGATCCTCAATTTGCATATCCAAACTAAGACAATACAAATCCTTTCTTGCGTTGTACGTATTCATCGCACGAAGCATATCAATTGCCGTATGCTTTAAAATATTGAAATAATAATGATGAAAAGAGGATTGTTCCGTTTTGTATTCCTCGATAGCTTCATAAAGTTTTACCAATGCAAGCTGATAGAAATCTTCCATATCCTGATAACGATTTCTTCTTCTCAAATGAGAACGAAGCAACTGATAAATTTCTCCACGGTATTTTTCCATTAGATAATGGAATGCTTGTTCATTCCTTTGCCGTGCCATATATATAAGTTCATTATCATTCAATTTTTCTATCTGCATGTATCTTCCCTCACTCTTTCTTTATAGTGGATGTCTAGAATTATAAATTTGATATAACAATATGCCGCATGCAACACTTGCATTCAAACTAGTAACACTACCCTCCATAGGAAGTCTCACACAATAATCGCAGTTTTTACTAACCAACGAGCTGATTCCGAATCCTTCAGATCCTATAACCAGTACAAGTGGTACGTCATATTGCCCTTCTCGATAATCTCTAGAATTTTCTAAATCTGCCCCAACGATCCAGAAACCTTGTTTTTTTAAATATTTAATTGCCTGAGTTAAATTGGTAACCATACTAACTTTTACCGTATCAATGGCTCCTGTGCTAACCTTCGCTACTGTCGGTGTCAGTTTTACATTTCGATGTTTTCCGATTATGACACCATCTACTCCCACACAATCACATGTCCTTAAGATAGCACCTAGATTATGTGGATCCTCTAAGCCATCTAACAAAACAAATAATGGCATTTTTCCTTTAGGAACACTCGTTAATAATTCATCTAATTCATAAGTCTTATAATCATCTATTTTGGCAGCGACTCCCTGATGATTGCCTTCTAACATTGCATCCATTTTTTTTCTTCCCATAACCTTAAGTGGAATCTGGTTTGCTTTGATCATGCTAGTTAGCTCAGGATCCTTAATACCATCGGCCATGATGATTTCATAAATTTTTTTTTGATCTTTCAAAAGTTGTCTTACAACATTTTTTCCATATACATATTGCGTCATTTATGATATTCTCCAATCTCTTTGATTGCTTCCCAAAGCTCTTTCAGACGTGCTTCTTGATGAGTCAAATATAAGTATCCAAACACTGCTTCCAACCCTGTAGAAAGCCGATACGCCTGTACTGAAGCATTTTTTGCTTTACTGGAAATATTCGTATTTCTTCCTCTTAATACGATACTCCATTCATCTTCGGTAAAAAAATTCTGCTCCTTCAACGTTGTTAAGAACCATGCTTGTGCATTGGCACTTACCCAAGCCACACTTTTCTTTTGAAGTACATCCGGCTTTTGATATCCCTTAGAAAGTAACATTTCTCTAACATACAAAGACATCAAAGCATCCCCAATATAAGCAAGAGATGTCCCATTGTATTCCATCACTTCCATTAAAGAATGCCTCTGTTTATCAACTCATTACGATATTGATCTGCAGTTTCAAAGTCTTTTTCCTTCACAGCAGCTCTCCATTTATGGTGTAACTCTTTATCTTCTTCACTTAATGTTAAGCGTGGTATTTCAATTCCCAGTATTTCCATCATCTTCTCAATAGAACGTGTTTGCATGGATAATTTTTCAAAATTCACTTCACGTTGTCGAATTGTCTGATTCAATGCCTTTACTGCTTCAAACACTGCCGCAAATGCATTTGGTGTATTCAAATCATCTTGTAATGCATCCATAAACGGTTCCATCAAAGATGCATCAAAAGTATCCGTCATTGTAACATCTGCCAAAGCAAGTTTTAAATAAGCCTGTTTCAAGGATGTTGTTACCTTACTTAATTCTTTTGTTGCTGTATCGATTGCTTCTTCATTGATATTTAAAGGACTGCGATAATGTGTTCCAAGCATCAACCAACGTAAAACATTTCCACCGATCTTTTCAATCATATCCTTAGCCCAAATAACATTGCCAAGTGATTTACTCATTTTTTCTCCGTCAATATTCACCATGCCATTATGGATCCAATAGTTCGCAATCGCTGTTTCATACGCAGCTCTGCTTTGTGCGATTTCATTTTCATGATGTGGAAATTTCAGATCCATTCCACCACCATGGATGTCGATCAAGTTTCCATCAAACTCTTGATTGATCATCACGACACATTCCGTATGCCATCCAGGTCTTCCCACTGACCAAGGACTTTCCCATTGGATTCCTGTTTCTGTACGTTTCCATAAAGTAAAGTCTAATGGATTTTCTTTCTTACTATTTTCATCAATTCTTGCCCCGACCATCAAATCATCAATCTGTTGGTGAGAAAGATTTCCATACTCCTTCACACTATTGACACGGAAATAAACATCTCCGTCGATTTCATATGCATTTCCCTTATCCACAAGCAATTTGATAAAATCAATGATGGCATCCATCGTATCTGTTACTTTTGGCGCTGCATCAGGCATCATTGCATGTAATGACAAACGGTCTTTATTATAAGCATCAATAAATTTTTCTGTCACTTCTTTTTCACTGATTCCACATTCCATCGCAACTTTAATGATCTTATCATCCACATCTGTATAGTTTGATACCATTTTCACTTGATATCCAAGTGCTTGAAAAGTTCGTTTTAAAGTATCAAAAACCACAATGGGTCTGGCATTTCCTATATGAGGATAGTTATATACGGTAGGTCCACAAACATACATATTGACCTCACCTTCACGTAGCGGTTTAAATTCTTCAATTTTCTGATCCATACTGTTAAATAGTTTCACATTTATTCCTCCTTACATTTACAAATAAAAAAAGCATATTACGTAAAGACGCTTAACGCGCGGTTCCACTTTACTTGAAAAATGCTTTCCACTCTACACGTTAACGCCGTATTACGTATTTTTCTACTTATCGAAAAATCCCTAAAAGGTGCATTCAGCTCTTCGCTTTCGCTTTCACCATCACCGAAATCGCTGTACTTGATGAGCCTACTTATCCTTTGTCTTCAGTTTCTATTTTAATACTATATCAAATTACCGTTTCATTTTCAATCGTTTCTATTTTTTTTCGTCTTTCTTTTCTTCTAATTCCTTGCTGATGGACGCAAATTGTGTAAGAAGACTTTCATCTAAACCACTGGCTTTTAGATTATCCACATAAACTGCATCTAAATCATCCATAACATCTAACCCATTATTTCCTTCATCATTTGTATTAAGCTTTGTTTTTAATGCCATAGTCTCACCTCTTAGTTTCTGTTGTTAGTTTACACCAGTTTTATCCTTTTGAAAACCCCTATGCTTATGCTTTTTTCATTCTTTAAAATTATTTTCTAACAGAGTGTATCCTATCAATTGAAAAAAAAGCTGGATATTATATCCAGCTTAAACACTTACGTTTCTTGAATTAAGCTAATTCAGAGAAATATTTGATTGTTCTAACCATCTGGCTAGTGTAAGAGTTTTCGTTGTCATACCAAGAAACAACCTGAACCTGAGTATTTCCGTCTTCCATTTCGATAGCCATAGTCTGAGTAGCATCGAATAAAGAACCGTAACGCATACCGATGATATCGCTTGAAACGATTTCGTCAGTGTTGTATCCGAATGATTCATCAGCAGCAGCTTTCATAGCAGCGTTGATTTCGTCAACTGTAACTTTTCCTTTTACTACAGCAACTAAGATAGTTGTTGATCCTGTAGGAGTTGGAACACGCTGAGCAGAACCGATTAATTTACCGTTCAATTCAGGAATTACCAAACCGATTGCTTTTGCAGCACCAGTTGAGTTAGGTACGATATTAACTGCAGCAGCACGAGAACGACGTAAGTCACCTTTTCTCTGAGGTCCATCAAGAGTCATCTGGTCACCAGTGTATGCGTGAATTGTAGACATGATACCACTCTGGATTGGTGCTAATTTGTTCAATGCGTTAGCCATAGGTGCTAAGCAGTTTGTTGTACAAGAAGCAGCAGAGATTACTGTATCTTCTGGTTTCAAGATATTGTGGTTTACGTTGAATACTACTGTAGGAAGATCATTTCCTGCAGGTGCAGAAATAACAACTTTACGAGCTCCAGCTTCGATGTGAGCGCTAGCTTTAGCTTTAGATGTATAAAATCCTGTACATTCTAATACTACGTCTACTCCTAATTCTCCCCAAGGCAAGTTTTTAGCATCTGCTTCAGCATAGATAGTGATTTCTTTTCCATCAACTGTGATTGAGTTTTCACCAGCTACAACTGTGTCAGCTTTTTCGTATCTTCCCTGAGAAGAGTCGTATTTTAATAAGTGAGCCAACATTTTAGGAGAAGTTAAATCGTTGATTGCAACTACTTCGTATCCCTCAGCTCCGAACATTTGTCTGAATGCAAGACGTCCAATACGTCCAAATCCATTAATAGCAACTTTTACTGTCATCTTCAAAGTCCTCCTTTTAACCTCTTTTATTATACGTACTTCCTACACAATTGTCAATTGAGAATTATTTCACGATACCCTTTTTTTACAATTTTTTTGTAAAAATCTGTCACTTATTTCCATTCTTTGAGCGAACGTTCATAAAACATATTTTTATGCTCTATAAGCCCATAAAATAAGCTCATTCTTCTCTTATGTTTGTAAGCGTTCCCAATCAAAGGCGTTATCTCACACATTATTTCCCGGGTAATCTTACCCATTTAATACCCCATATCCTTTAAATCTTTTACAATCTCTACGTAGGTTTCAATCACATTGAAGCCAGGGTAATCCTCTCTTGTTAAATCAATGATATTACCATGACTGATTCCCTTAAACCTTGTATTGGTAAATGTCTTCCTGAACCTTCCCCATTTTGCACTTTCTTCACTTACTAAACCATCATTGTTTCCATCAACGAAGCGAATAAACAAATAAGGTATCGTCAATAAAAGATGAGAACATGCATGATGCATTAAGCTCATATAGCTTTGATAATACACATTGGTATCATTTTGAACTTCTTGATTGAATTGCTTTGCCCAAACGGTTGAAAATTGATGTGTTGCAGTATAAAAATCAGGATTTGTATCACCCATTTTCAAAAACGCTTGATCAAATACCTTAGCTAAGGCATGATACCATGTATCAGGTACTACCCGAATCAATACATCTACAAATTTACAACCATGATGAGGTGTGGAAATCGTAGTTAAAGAAGCAACATGATTCCCCATATGTTCTTTACTGATGGTATATCGAGCATCTAATCCACCTTTTGAATGTGCAATTATATTTACTTTATCACAATGTTGTTCCTCACAAATTTCATATATTCTTTTTTTAATATCTTTTGCATTATCCTTCACGGTCGCAAAAGCCTCTTGGTTTCCATAATATATGATTGCTCCGTTTCGTACCAGCTCTTTAGGGATCCTTCCCCAATAATTCACATATTTCAAATCTCGAAAGCCTACTCCGTGTAATAGCAACAAAGGATACTTTGTTTGGCAGACATTACATTCTGCCCTTTGCTTTCTTACATCTATCATGATCATTTCGTGGTCATATTCCTCATATGCCTTTCTTCGCAAATAGATCATAATTGGTAAATGTATCACAGGTAGGAACAGAAAAAACCAAAGTAATCCTCGTTTCACGATACGAAGACGTTTACTGACAAGAAAAATCTCAAATGCGCCAAACAAGAACAGTATGTATTGAAAAAACAACATCCAAATCATATCGGTATAATACCAAACATCAGCTTCATATCGATGTAATAGTAATATATATAGAAAACATTGTATCATTGCTAACCAAAATGCTTCCCCAATCAATCGTCTTCCTTGCATCAATACTCGCAATCTTTTATTCTTTTGTTTAAGTCCTTTCAACAATGTCACTATCATCCATAAGACTATAACCACAAGAAAAAGGCATAGAACGCCCCAACCTGTCATAGTTTTTGTAGATGTCCAATGCTGATAAATGCTATGAATACATAAAATGGCATGTGATACCAATAACAAAAAAAATATCTTTATCCCTTGTTTTATCTTCTTCATCTTATCCCTCTTTTTCTACTTATAGTATCATATATTGCATTTTTATCAAATAACTTTTCTATATTTCATGTATTAGAAATGCCACTATGTGCATACTCTTATACAGGAGGGACAGCCATGGTTATCGTACCAACGATTATTGAAAGAAATGCAAATACAGAGCGTGTTTATGATTTATATTCTTGTTTATTAAAGGAAAGGATCATCATATTAACAGGGGAGATCGATGATGCTATGGCATCCAGTATCACTGCACAGCTATTATATTTATCTTCTCAGAGTAAAGACCCCATTCAAATGTATATCAATTCACCTGGCGGTAGTGTAACAGCCGGATTAGCCATCTATGATATCATGAATGTGATCCCATGTGAAGTCGCAACCATTTGTATGGGAATTTGTGCCAGTATGGCCGCTGTTCTATTATGTGCAGGCACTATGGGTAAACGAAGTGCACTTGCCAATAGTGAGATCATGATTCATCAGCCGTTAGGCGGTATGCAAGGACAGGCAAGCGATATGGAAATCGCCGCAAAACACATGCAGTTGATCAAACAAAAACTGTATAATATATTAAGTGAGCACACACATCAAGAAATCCAAACGATCCAACACGATTGTGATCGTGATACTTATATGGATGCAAAAGAAGCAAAGGACTATGGCATGATCGATTTGATCATTCAACCATAGTCCTTTCTTTTCGCAGCCGCTCGCTGATATCATCAGTTGTCATTGGTTTCCCAAATAGATACCCTTGATAACAGTCAAGTCCCATAGATTCTACCAACTGCCATTCTTTCTTCGTTTCAATTCCCTCAAGACAAACTGCGATATCCACAGAATGACAAATCGCAATGATAAAGCTGATCAACACAGTATCAAATTGACTTTTTTGAATATCCTTTACAAAGGCACGATCGATTTTCACAACATTTGCAACACCGTGCTTTAAGTTTTCTAAGCTTGAATATCCTGTACCAAAGTCATCCATCGCCAAGCGAATACCCATCTGTTTCAGTTGATCGAATTCTTTTTCAAACAGCCGCATATTAGATATGGTATTACTTTCCGTTAGTTCCAAAATAAGATTCTGTGCGGGAAATGCTTCTTCCTCAAGAATTCTCTTAACTCTCTTGGCAAATTCTCCATTTAAAACCTGTAAAGCAGAAACGTTAACACTGATGGTAAACTTAGGATCCAAGCGTATCCACTCTTTTCCTTTTTGGATTGCAGTTCTCAAAACCCAAGCACCAACGTCACTCATCAATGCGTTCGCTTCTAAAATAGGAATAAACTCCATAGGAGATACTGTTCCCAAACTATCACAATGCCACCTAAGTAACGCTTCCACACCAATGGTCTTTATGGTCTTGGCATCCATTTGCGGTTGGAATACAAGATTGAAATTCTGAAAATGATTCCTTACACTTTCTCTTAAATTCCTTAATATTTCCAAAGCTCGTTCCTTATTTTTTGATATAGAAGGATCAAACATACATAATTGATTTTTACCGTTTGCTTTGGCATTTTGCATTGCATAATCAGCATAGGTATATAACTCTTCAAACTCATTTGCATCTATAGGTGCCATCGCACAACCTGCTGAAATTTGTATTTGACAATCATAATGTTCTTGAAGCTGTTGTCGTAGTAATTGCTTTTGAATGGTCTGATATAAGTTATGGATATCTTCTATTTGACAATTCTCTATCAACACCCCCATCTGATCATTATCTAATTTATAAAGACTCGCATTCCCTGGTAAATTGGATTGTATCATTTGTGCAGTACTCTTTAAAACTTTATCTCCAAAAGAACGATCATATAATTCATTTACATTTTTAAAATCATCAATATCAAGAATCATCAAAGCAAGGGAATCTACAGCTTTGTCTTTTATTTTTTCTCTTCCTGCCTTATTTAATTCATGACGATTGAAAAGATGTGTCAAAGCATCTATTTTATTTAGACGATCGAGTTGTGTCATAATTCCCGCAAACATGCTTGGTTCTCCATAGGAATCTCGCATAAGCTGCCCTCTACATTTTAACCAAATATATTCTCCATGACATGTTTTGGCACGAAATTCTACAGAATGATAATCTTTTTGATTTTCTCCGATTTCCATATTTGATCGATAAAAGCGATCCCAATCTTGTGGATGTACGATTTGTTTCCAAACCGGCAAAGGATCCGCTATGATTTCAGAAGGTAAATTTAATAACTGTACCTGTGCAGGTGAGTAGCGAAAAACTCCGGTTTTCATATTACAGATATAAATAAAGTCATCTGTACTTTTCATAAGCGCATCATATAATTGAGTGGAGTCATATTCAAAATCTTCAGATTCCGCAGTTGAATGACGAAATGGATTTTCGTTTAGCTCTGCCATTCGAGTTTTTCGAAAACGCAACTTTTGTTCATACATTTGCTCATCTGCTTTCGCAATGATATCATTCACATCAAGAGTATGTTCCCCATGTACAGAATAAATGCCAAAGCAAAAGGAAAACTCATATTCCTTTTGACAATGCATCTTTAATTGTTTTACCTTCTCAAGGCATTCCAACATGAATTTTGCCATTTCCTTATCATCTTTATTACTACTTACTATCACAAACTCATCACCGCTTAGGCGAAACATAAATTCAGGATCGATCAATTGTTGCTTTAATTTATTTGATAATTCTTTCAGTAAAAAGTCACCTTCTTTATGTCCATAAATATCATTGGTCTCTTTCAGATGATCTACGTCCAACAATACGACTTGAAGCGCTTTTTGCTTTTGCTTTGCTTCCTTTAACGCTTCTCTTAACCGTTCTTTTCCGGCCCTACGATTCAGCATACCGCACAAATCATCCATTTTTGCTTGTTTATTCAATTCAATCGTATCAGTGATATCTACAGATTGTTGCATATGAACGATCCTGCCATCGATCCAAGGAATCAAACAATCATAATTCTTAAATATACGATTTACTTTATGGTTATTTTCTACCCATTCTACACATTTTCCTAATTGGCCTAATTCTTTTAATTGTTTCTTAGGGCAAAAACTACATAATTCATCTTGGCGATCCTGTAGTTCTTCATAACATTTTCTTCCTTCTACATTTTCCTTATGATAAGTGTTCTTCATCAAATGATTCATAAAAATGATTTCATCTGTTTCTATATCAGTTACATAAACATTCACTCTCATCGCATCTAAAATTCTATACATCTCATCTTTTTCTGCCATGATTTAGCCTCCTAAGATCAACCTTCATCCATATCACTATTATACAATAGTTTGAAATAAGGTGATATCCTTTATTTCATAAACTATTAAAATATAATATAAAGTTATTAAAAAAGCTGCGAAATTTCACAGCTTTTCACTTAAGATAACTCTTTTTCTAATGACAATACATGGTCTTTTGCTTGTTTTGCATAGAAATGATTGGAATTAAAACATCCCTCACAGCTATTATAATAAGCCTGAGCCATTTCTAAATTCCCATGTAATTCATAATACATACCAATATAATATGCAGCGACACCTACATCAAAGCCTCTCAAAGACTCTACCAGTGCTTCCATATCTGATATCAGTTCACCTTCTTGATCAAAGACTACATCATAGGCAAATTGACTGACTCTGACAAAATTCCGATTTTGCATCGTCTTGATCTTTTCCAAAATCTGAGTAGCACATTCTTTATCTCGATTGTTCAAAAAAATATGATAATAGGTTTCTAAGATATCTTTCCTATTTTCTTCCTCACTTTGAGTTCTGAATACATCAAAAAGATGCGGAATAAAGGTCTCATCCGGTGATTTAAAATACATTGCTCTTAAATAATATAGATCTCCGACATAGTTGGTAATCAGCATTCGATTAAACTTACTTTCTGTCATAGCGATCACCGCATCATAATTTTTTGCTTCCAATGCCGCATTGATCATTTTTAATTTTGACTTCCTAAATAGATCCATTGAAAAAACAACCAACAAAATAAAACCAATGATAACAATTGATATCGCACTCATATTTCATTACCTCAATTCTTTTATCCTTATTATACTATATTTTCATACATAATTAAATTATTTTTTCCAGATTATATATCATCTTATGTATGAATTTGTAAGGTAGCTAACACATAGCTAACATGCGTTTATTCAAGTGAATTGATAGCTTTTCGCAATTGTATGATATCTTTATGAGTATAAATCTTTTCTGTCATTGCATATGATGCATGTCCGATCAATTTTTTGATGCTAGTCGCATTGGCATTGGCATTAGATAAGCGAGTCGCAAAGGTATGTCTACAATCATGTGGTAAATGATCCATGCCAAGTCTTTTCATGATAGGATCAAAATATTTATACCGATAATGATGATAATCTATTTTCTTATTCGTTTTTTGATCTCGAAATAAATATTCCTCTTTTGCATCCCAGTATTTCATGATATAAGGCTGAATTTTCACATGTAATGGAACCATTCGATTCTTTCCGGCTTCTGTTTTTGATCCCCCGATAATGGTCATATGTTTAAAATCAATATCGCTGTTTTTTATTTCGAACAGCTCTCCTACACGAAACCCTGTATAAATCATGATCAATATCGTATCCACATAAGGCAAATGATCATATTGGAACAATTTTTTTATTTCCGATTCAGTAAACGGTTTATGTATATCCTCAGTTTCTTCTTTTCGATTGATCATGACATATTTTGCATAATTCTTGTTGATGATATCATTTTGCATTGCATATTCACATACGGATACCATCAATCCTTTTAGTTTTAAATCACTTGCAAGTGATAGTTCACTGGCATCCATGATCTGTTGAAAATGCATTGTTTTTAAATCCGCAATCTTCAATTTCCAAATACTTTCGCATTTCGCAAATGCTGCTTTATACCCATTAATTGCATTTTGGCTAAGATTTTTGAATTTCGTACTCGCCCATTGTTGATAAACATTTTCAAAAGTGATGGCTCCCTTCTTTTGTAACTCTTCAAACAAAATAGGATTTTTGTTATATTTCCACAATGAAAATTCAGCAGCTTCTTTGCTTTCGAAAAAACCGATGATCTTTCTTTTTTGCTTATACGTAGCATTACCACATGCCTCTATACTAACCGTAACACATGCTACCCATGGCTTTCGACGATTCCCACTCAATTTATAGACGCTCCCCATGCCATTCGCCTTTTTCATGGCAGCCCTCTTGCAACTCATATGATACACTCCCTCAATCAATGCACAATATCCTTATAACTATACGATACAATGTTATAACCATGAAATCAATGCTAATTCTAGACGTAGCAAACACGTAGCTAACAACATGTTTGCCATCTATGAGCAAGGATACATAAAAATACGTGATATTTCCCAAAGAAAACACATGAAAAAAAATTCTTTAAATAAGAATTAATTATCTGAAACACAATGCAGATAATGAAAGGAGAAGAATATGGACGTAAGTATTGTACAGGCTATTTTGGTATTTATCGTAGCCTTTATTATGGGTATTGACCAGTTCAGTTTCTTGGAATCCTTGTACCAACCTATCGTTTTAGGACCTATCATTGGTGCGATCCTTGGAAACTTCGAATTAGGTATTGTTGTTGGTGGTGCTTATCAATTAGTACAGATTGGTAGTATGCCTATTGGTGGTGCTCAGCCACCTAATGCTATCATGGGTACTTTAATGACAGCAGTGTTTGCAGTTTCAATGAAATTACAGCCAACAGCAGATGGTGTAGGTTTGGCAGTAGGTCTTGCTATTCCATTTGCAGTATTTGGTCAATATGCAGTTACTTTAACATTTACTATCGTATCTGGTTTGATGGCAAAAGCTGATAAGGCTGCTGAAGAAGCAGATCCTAAAGGTATTGCTATGGTAAACTATACTGAAATGGCTATTTTAGGTATTTTATTCGGAATTCTAGCTGTTGCCGGTGTTTACGGTGGTTCTAAACTTGGTACTACTTTGAAAGATTTATCATTCCAGTTCTCTTGGGTAATGGCAGGTTTAGATGCAGCAGGTGCTGCAATGAAATTTGTCGGATTCGCTATCCTAATGAAAGTTATGATGTCTAGTCAAATGTGGGGCTTCCTATTTGGTGGATTTGTTATGGCAGTTATTTGCAAATTAATGCCTGTAGTTGCTGTTCAAAAATCAGCATTGTTGTTATGTGCTTTCGTTGGTTTGGCAATCGCATTATACGATTTCCAAATACATTCAAAGATCAAAAGCAGTGCTGGATCTAATGTAGGAGGTGAATCTGATGGCATATAATATTCCTGAAAAATATCAAGATTTAACACCAGCTCCTAATCTTGATAAGAAAACATTAAATAAAATGGTTTGGATGTCTTGTTTCCTTCAGGCTTCTTTCAACTATGAGAGAATGCAAGCAGCAGGATGGTTATGGGGTATCTTACCGGGACTTCAAAAAATTCATACAAACAAAGAGGATTTAAAAGCATCCATGGCTCATAACCTTGATTTCTTAAATACACATCCATTCCTTGTTACATTTGTTATGGGTATCGTATTATCTTTAGAACAAAACAAGGCTGATACAGCTACCATTCGTTCTGTACGTATTTCTGCAGCCGGTCCATTAGGTGGTATCGGTGATGCATTGTTCTGGTTGACATTGGTTCCTATCGTTGGTGGTATTACTGCTAACATGGCATTAAACAGTCAAAGTATTATGGGAGCAGTTTTGTTCCTTATCATCTTTAACGCTGTACAATTTGCAGTTCGTTATTTCTTAATGCACTGGTCTTATAACTTAGGAACGAAAGCAGTAACCATGTTAACTGCTAACGCAAAAGAGTTTACTCGTGCAGCTAGTATTCTTGGTATTTTCACAGTAGGTGCTTTGATTGCAACTTATGGTTCTACAACCGTTCGTATCGCAATTGCAGATCCTGCTATCAATGTTCAAGAATTACTAGATAACATTCTACCTATGTTATTGCCATTGTTGATTACCTTAGGCATCTATGCTTTGATCAAAAAAGGATGGACTCCTATCAAATGTATCGTTTTAATTCTGATCGTTGGTATCGTAGGTTGTGCATTCGGTATCTGGTCTGGAGATTCTAAGGCTATCGATGAAAATGGTGCATCTATCAATGGTGGCTATCATCCATTGGTTGAGTGGTATGATTATCCTACCCCACCAGCAGAATAAAACTAGGTAAAAAAAGCTCTCTTCTGAACTATGAAACACTTCAAATGTGTGGGAAGGTTATGATTCATTTGAATCATAGCCTTTTTCATTAAAATACGAGGTAAGGTGAAAAAATGAATCAGATAACGATTGCAATCTTATGTATTGCGTTAATTTTAGTTATCATTTATCAAATTGGTAAAAGATTACTATTGAATAGTATCATAAAAGCAATGAAAAAATCAGATTATGATACCGTTTTAACAATAACAGATATGGATATCACAAAACATCTCATCGGACAATATACAAGGGACCTCTATAGAATCCGTTCCTATTATTTAAAAAAGGATGTTGAAAATTTTGATATGATGTTAAATGAAATGATTCATCGTCAATATAAAGATAGTAATCAAAAGAAATCTTTTTTAGAACAGTATTATCATATATTTCTATTAAAAGGAAATCAGAAATATGCACAAATACTGCTTCAGGCAATAAAGGATTCAAAAGATGATAAATTTATTTTATATAATAAACAGGCCTATGAGGTGATGTTCCATAAAAGAACAGATCTCATTGATGTTATGAACAAACAAATGGAAACAAAAGAATTTTATGGGTTTCCACTTGGTGTCACTGTTTATATGATCGCAATGCAATATTTATATTTAGAAAATTATGAAATGTCCATCATTTATTTCAAAAATGCTTTGGTTTGCTTTCATCCAAAAGCTATCTATGTTCCATTAACCAAAGAACATATAAAAGAATTGGAAGAGGTAATAGCTGAAGAAAAGTATAAGATAGATGAAAGCATCAAAACTTATTAAGAACTAAAAAAAGCAAAGTCGCATAGTGACTTTGCTTTTTTGATAGATAGGGTTGAGAGTCTTTCTTCAAAAATTAACCGATTACATTCCAAGGAACACTTACTAGAGGTGTATAATCTCCAGCCCAAATTCCAAAGATAGCACCAACAACACCAATTACTAACAATAATGCGATACATTTAGATGGAGTCCATCCTTTTTTCTTGATTAAGAAGTAGCACATTAATGTCATCAATAATGGAATCATGCAAGGTAAGATTTTATTCAAGTAGTCCTGAATATTGATAAATACATCAACCATTTCACCTGTTGCAGCATCCAATGTTTGACCATTAGGGATAGAAATACCTAATTTAGTACCTCCACCATAGTTAGCGATCAATGCACCGATGATGAATACACCAAGGATAGATGCAGCACGAGAGAATTCTTTTGCATTAGCAGTCATCATAGATACAGCTTTTGTACCCATGTTGTAAGACCAGTATAATAATCCATAACGCAATGCCATTTCTACACCAAATGCGATGATGAAATAAAGAATTGGTCCCATAATGCTTCCATCAATTGCCATATTAGCAGTCATACCTGCAGTAATAGGAATTAATGTAAACCAGAACAATGCATCACCAATACCACCTAATGGAGCGGCAGTAGAGATACGTACAGAACGGATTGTCTGAATATCCAATTTCTGTTGTTCCATAGATAATACCATACCCATAACGAATGTAACAGCGAATGGGTGAGTATTTAAGAAGTCCATGTTGTGTGTCATAGAAGCAGCTAAGTCTTCTTTGTTAGTGTGGATTTTCTGTAATCCAGGTAAGATAGACCATAACCAACCAGCAGATTGCATACGTTCGTAGTTAAATGCAGCCTGTAACTGCATAGAACGCCATACCATCTTATTTAAAGTTTTATTATCAAGTCTGGCAGCAGGGGTAGTATCTCTATAAGTTGTCATAGCACTAGATTCCATCACTCATACCTCCCATTCCGTTTCCAGCATTCTCTTTAATAGCTTTTTGAGTCAAGAAGTCATTAATTGCAATTGCAATACCGATGAATGCAACAAGAATCAATGCAGCATCTGCTAAAGCAGCAGTATTACCGAATAACTGTACTAGTGCGAAACCAGCAAGTAGGTAACCCCACATGTCATTAGATAACATGATTTTCAGCAGGATTGCGAAACCAACGAAACGCATCATTCCACCAGCAGCACCTAAGCCACCCATTAACCAGCTTGCATTTTTCTGCAATTCAGTCAATGTATCAGCCATAGCAGTACCACCTGCATAAGCAACGATAGCGATAACAGCAAATAATGTACCCATACCAGCCATAGAAATGTTCAATACAGTTGTAATTCCTTTAGGATTTGCTTCAGCAGCAGCTTTATCAGCTTTTGCCATCAATGGAGACATTACAGTAAACATAATAGTAACAACGAACTGTCCGAAAGTAGCGAAGATCATAGCTGTACCCAATGCAGCATTTGTATCCATACCACCTTTGATAGCGAATACCATAGCAACAACACTACCAATAACAGCGTTAGGTGGCTGAGCACCTCCGACTGGCATATTACCAATCATAATCAATTCATAAGCACCACCAACAGCTAAACCAGTACCAAGATCACCAAGGATCAAACCAATAATTGGACAAGCAATTATTGGACGGTAAACGATTTCTGTCAATGAGAACTGGTCAATTGCGAAAATAAATGTTATAACGGCCAGTAAGACACATTCAACAATATTAAAGTCCATTTTTTTCTCCTTTCATTATCTGTTTTATTGTTCAGATAATTTAATTCTTATTTAAATAATTTGTCAATGCTTTCAGGTGAAATGTCTGGAACACGTTGAATTTCCAATTCTACACCTAAATCTTGAAGTTTTTTGAAGCAAGCAACATCATCATCATTAACCGCTACACTAGTAGCCACCTGACGTTTACCCTCCGCCATGTGCATGTTTCCGATGTTTACTTTTTTAATTGGCACGCCGCCTTCTACAAGTCTTAATACATCTTGTGGTGTTTCACAGATGATTGCGATGTGCTGGCTTGGTGAAGCCTTACCAATAATGGCACAAGTTTTCTCAATTGAGAAGAAACGTGTTTGTGCATATGCAGGTGCAGCCATGTTCATCAATCCCTGACGGAATTCATCTTTAGAAACTGCATCATTTGCAACCAACAATAGGTTAGCACCTACGACACCACACCACTGTGTTGCCACCTGTCCGTGTATCAAACGGTTGTCAATTCTTGTTAAAACGATATTTGGCATTTTGCTCTCTCCCTTCTATCTTTTTACATGAACTAAATGCGTATCAGATCTTTGATGAGGAAGATCTTTTACGAAAACCCTTTCATGAAGTTCACTAAAATTCTATGTCAAATCAACGCAAATTTCTTTACACTTTTTATTTTTGAGTTTGCACTTTTTAACAATTTAACCATATTTTTCCACTCAATTTAGACAAATACAAAAAAATCTACATATCAACTACAAGATTTTACATATTCTTAAGAAAAAGTAAGAATGCATGGATTTTTTTGTCGAAACAGACCAAATTTCGATTTATGTAAACTCTTTCATAGCTTTGAGTGATTGTTTCTCTCTTTTTACATTTTTTATGTTTCTTGCTTTTCTCTTTTCGATTACTCTTTTTTTTGATATACTTAATGTGAATGAGGTGATGGCTGTGTTCAATAAAACTACAAGCTTTATTTTCAATAAATATGGAGAGATCATCAATGATTTTTCAAGAATGCGACAAAAGAAGTTAAGCCACTCAATTCTAAAACTAAAAGATAAACAATTTGATTACTTTTATGAATATAGCAATGATGTCTATGTTCAAGTAGAAAGTGGTATCGTCATGTTAGTAGTCAGTAATGATGAACTAGGGAAAGACTATGAACGATTTGTCATTCATCGTTTTATCAAAATCAAAGCTGGTGTGAAATTTAATTTTCTATGTATTACTCCAACAGCAAAGATTTTATTAGAAACTGATCCCAAAACAAAAAAGAGAACGATAGATACTTATGATAAAGTCCCTATTTTCTATGAACCGATTACGCCTTCTTTTGAAGTCAAAGAAATTCTTGGATACTATTATCAAGTAAGAAATGCCAATTATACATTTCCAGGAGAAAGTCATGAATTTTGGGAGCTTACCTTTATTGACAATGGAGAACTTGCGACAACGGTCGATGAGGAACCTTATGCTCTTGATGAAATGGATTTGATTCTTTATGCGCCTGGACAATACCATACTCAAAAAACCGGACACAGTCAATCGTGTTCCTATCTGACGATCCTATTTGAAATGGACATGCCTGATCCCTTCTTGATCACTAATCGTGTTTATCATGCGCATCGTGATATTCATAACGCACTAAACGAATTCATCAAAGTTAGCAACAATGATATGTTGTATGATAATGAATTGATGCTTTGTTATCTGAAAGAGTTGATCATACGTGTCATGCAATACGATTTTTTGAATTCTTCACCTGTGGCTTCTACACCAATGCAACAACGTTTTGAAAATGAGTTATTGAATGAAATTATCATTTATATCAATGATACGATTTATGAACAACTCACCATTGAAGAAATCTGCCACAAGTTTTCTATTTCAAGAAGCAGTTTACAAACATTATTTAAAAACAATCTGAATGTTGCGCCAAAACAATATATCAGTGATTTGAAATTAAAGAAAAGTAAATTGCTTATCAAAGAAAATATGTATACCATTAGTGAAATTGCAAGCATGCTTGGTTTTACAAGTATTCATTATTTCTCTAGAAAGTTCAAGCAACAATTTGATATCACACCTACAGATTATGCAAAGACTATTTATAACTAACATATGCAAATTGCATATGTTTTTATTTATTCTTACACAAATAATGTAACAATATGTTCTATACTGGAATTGTAAAGGTGGTCTTACATATGAATCTACAATTTGAAGCTTATTTTCCCTCACATATTTTAAAGAAAGGATATCAAGACTATACAAATGATGCCATACTTGATATTGAGAAACACAGAAATCGTTATCAAGCAATCTTTGATGATATGGAAACAGCGAACATCGATATAAGTAGTCATGAAATCATCAACTTAGAGTGTGATTGTGATTATTTTTATGAACATGGCTATTGTAAGCATACTGCAGCGTTATGCTATGCGATTTCGGAAGCGTCTTCCACACGATCTTCTTCCCATCTAACCTCAATGATTGCATCTTATATTGATGAATTAGAATATGGTTATGATATAAAACAATTCACGGTTTTTGATCAAATTATGAATCAGTTACAGCAACTGTCTCTTAAACATCGTTTTGCACCTGTCATAACCTTATATGAAGCATATGAAACTATTGATATAGAATATGATGAACAAATGGATCAATTTATTGAAATAAAGGATCTATTATCTTATGGTATCAGCCAAAAAGAACCTCAATATTTGGCATGGTTTCACAATGAGCTGGAAAGTCCTTCTCAATGTGAAGAAGATTTCATTGATTTATTTTATGAACTTTATGATGCACAAGTTGGTGTAAGTATTCTCTTAGAGTATCTTGCTCAATGTAAAGATCATATGGATGAAACCATTTTTCTCACCATGTTAGTAGAAGAGTTAAAAAGTTTACGACAGCCAATCGGATATGACCAAAAGTTATTAGCTCATGTGCAACATCATCCTGTTGTTTTGGCTTATATTGCAAGTCGTTATGAAGAAGAAGGATATTTAGCAACCGCTATGATCTTTTTAAAGGATGCTATCCAAGCAGAAACAAATGCTTATGAGCAAACTGCATTAACAAGAAGATATAACGATTTATCCATAAAATTAAAACAAGAAGATATTTGTCTTGCGTGTTTTCACAATCTTTTACTTCATGATGAACAACAAGCATTTATGTATTTCAAAAAGCTTCATGAAACCTATAAGGAGTCATGGATAACTTATCGTGAACCTTATCTTACACTTCTTTATTCCACAAGCTATGATCGAAAACCGTATTATTTATTAGAATCCATGAAGGAAGAATTATATTGTGAAATGACTCGATCTGAAATTGATCTTAAAACCTTAGTGACCTATGATTCTGCTTTCTTTCCAAATCATATAGAAGAATTAATTTCTATCTACAAGAAAGAACTTGCCATCTATCAAGCTATAAAAACTACAAAAGCAAAAGAAATGTTAAAGAAATTATATCGTCATATTCAAAACCTTCCTAATGGAAAGCAACTTCTGAAGCTCATACTTGATGTGTAAGCTATAA
>NZ_JBEQZJ010000027.1:0-53693 GCF_045223415.1 Hoskinsella mucinilytica
TACTCTTTCTTAAGGTTTCTCTATTCTATAACACATATGATGTAATAGCTTCATTATCCTCATTTTCAAATAAGGGTATGATCGTTTGTTCGATCAATTCCACTCTATCAGTTGCATTTGGCGCAAACATACATTGCATGCACACAACAAGATGCTTTTTTCGATTTACATAAATGACGTTACCTCCATCTCCCATCGCCGCAAAACCATCTTGCATCACCCACCATAAATAACCATACGCTAAATTCATTTGATCCCAGCGACTTTGTTCTTTCGTACTTTCTTCTACCCAATGAGCAGATACGATCTGTGACCCTTGCCAATCACCTTTTTGAAGATAAAGTTGACCAAGTTTAGCCATATCCATAGCGCTTAAGGTTAATCCCCATCCGGCTGTATGAATGCCTTGCGTATCTTGTACCCAACCACTCATGGTTCTTGATTGTTGAAAGTCATATTGTTCTTTTTCACTTTGAAATACTATACTTTTTTCTATGTGAATCCCTAAAGGAGAAAACAACCATGTTCTGGCAAACTCTAAAACAGAAGTACCCGTTGTTTTAACCAAAATGCCCGATAATATATCCGGACCTATCATAGGTGCATAACGAAAGGTACCAACATCACCTTCTTTGCCTAAGTAGCACAATGCTGTATCTACATAACTATCACTTGTAAAGTACTCTATATATGGTTCTTCCTCATATCGATATGGCACACACATTCGCAACATATCTCTAATTGTGATATTTGCACAATCACGTTTTGCTAATTCAGGATAAAAAGTCTGTAGTGTTTGATCAACCCCTTTTAGATATCCTTTATCGATGGCAATACCAATCAAAATAGATAGGATGCTTTTGGTAACAGAATAGACATGAAGGGTATGTTCTTTTTGATAATCTTGAAAATACTGTTCATGTATGACCTCTTGATCCTTCATAATGATCAATGCTGCTGTGTTTGGATACTTTTCTTCTATCAGTTCCTTTAAAAATTTCATATTCTGTTTCATAACTTTACCTCACTTTTCACATCACTACTTTACAGCTTCCCCTAAGGGAAAAGTCAAGCCCCAAGAAAATGACCCATAAATGGATCATGTGAAAACGAAGTCTCCACACTTGAGTAGATACTCGCTCCCTCAGTAACATCGTTTTGTTTGCCAGACCTTCTCCATGTTGTAGATCCCTTTCAAGGAAAGAATATCTACGAGATCATAAATGAAAAGAAGTGTGATGAACCCCATGGATCTTCACACTTCCTTCATTGTTTTTGGTTGAGTTGATTCTATACAGTTTATGGGATTCTATTTACCCCTTGTTTATTTACACCCCAGATTCTGTATACCCCACCTTATTTCAGATTACCTCTTTCATCATGAAAACATATGAGCCATCCTGGCAATATAAAGATGAGATATGGGATTCCATATAAGGAATAGATAGGATATCGAAGGATACCAGGAAACCAAGTAATAGCATGAAAAAGAAAAGTATCCAGAGTAAGGATGATAAAGAATAGGATGAAGACATATCCAACAAGAGCTAGTATCATATAACTACGTTTGATATGTGGTCTTATAAAAGCATAACTAGTCATACTGATTCCTATGCAAAGCGTACAGTATTTGATAACAAGTAACACAGGTTGCATCACATGCATGGCTTGTAATATGATACTGAAAAAAATCAAAGCAACGCCAAAGAAGAAAGCACCCTTTTTCATTGAATGACCTTATGGATAAGATCACTCTTTTCCACAACTTCTTTGGTAAAATGGAATGCACCATAAAAGTCTTCTAGCCAATGTTCTGGTAATGGTCGATTGATATGCACAAAGGCAAGAATATCACCTTTCTCTACATAATCCCCATCTTTTTTATTTAACACAATACCTACAGCCG
Organism: Hoskinsella mucinilytica; assembly: GCF_045223415.1. NCBI lineage: Bacteria > Bacillati > Bacillota > Erysipelotrichia > Erysipelotrichales > Erysipelotrichaceae > Hoskinsella > Hoskinsella mucinilytica. The sequence continues at coordinate 1,907 of NZ_JBEQZJ010000027.1, forward strand.
GATCAATGGTATCTTCTTTTACCATACGCCCTGCTCCAAGTTGCATTGCCAAAGTTCCTAAGGTCAGCGCATGAACATCTTTGATATAACCACATTCTTTGCTTGTGATTTCCAAAATTTCTTTTGCTTGTGGTAATAATTCCGGATGTAAGATTTGTTCGATGTTTCCACCTTGTGCTTCTACCATTTCCAATAACTTATCCAATGCACGATGATCATCCATAACGTTTTGAAGCATAGATCTTGCGCTGATTTCATCTTCTGCTTTGCCTGCTTGCATCAACATGATGCTTCCTGCTTTTAAACAAAGCTCAGTAAAATCTTTTGGTCCTTTTCCCTGTAAGGTAGCAATTGCCTCTTTGACCTCTAAAGCATTACCAATGGCATTGCCCAAGGGCTGGTTCATATTGGAAATCATTGCTCGTACATCTTTATGGAAATGTTGACCAATTCGTATCATCGTTTCCGCCAGCTTCTGTGCATCTTTTGCTGTCTGCATAAAGGCGCCTTCCCCATACTTTACATCTAATAAAATAGTATCCGAACCGGCAGCTAATTTCTTCGACATAATACTAGAAGCAATCAATGGAATAGAATTGACTGTTGCCGTAACATCTCGAAGTGCATATAGTTTTTTATCAGCCGGTACCAAAGTACCTGTTTGTCCTATGATCGCCAACCCGATCTCTTTTACTTGACTTAAAAATTCATCGATCGTTAAATCAACTCGAAATCCTTCAATGCTTTCCGCCTTATCTAAGGTTCCACCCGTATGTCCAAGGCCTCGGCCACTCATTTTTGCGACCTTTACACCACAAGCGGCTACCATCGGTGCAAGAGAAAGACTTGTTTTATCTCCGACACCACCAGTAGAATGCTTATCACATTTCACTCCAGGTATACTAGATAGATCGATCATATCACCACTATGCAACATTTCCTCTGTCAAATAGGCAGTTTCCTCTTCCTCCATACCGTTAAAATAAATTGCCATTAATAAGGCACTTACTTGATAATCCGGAATCGTTCCTTTTACATATTCTGAAATAAAAAAATGTAGTTCTTCTTTGGTTAATGCTTGATGTTCTTTCTTTTTCTCGATGATATCTACAAATCGCATAAAGTTCCCTTCTTTCTTTTATAGGAATACCATGTAAATGTTGGATAATCACGTGTTTCTATACAACTATAATCTGTTTTATTCCATTCAGGAAATGTCGTATCTCCATGATATCGTTGTTTCATAATAGAAAGATATAAGGTATCTGCATAAGGAAGTGCCATTTCATATACTTTGCGACCTCCGCCCACCATGATCATTTCTTTTGTGTTTTGATACTTACGTAAAATAGAGATAGGATCTTGACAGATTATTTCGCCATGCTTACATAAAAGATCGTTATGATGACTTACGATCATGATCTGTCTATCCTCTAATGGATTAGGAAGTGATTCCCAAGTGGTTCTTCCCATGAACAGTTTATGTCCCATCGTCAAGGATCGAAACAACGCAAGTTCTTGATGATCATGCCATGGCATATGCCCTTGATTCCCAATAACGCCATCAAGATCCATAGCTGCTATGATCGTGATCATGATGCTTTTAATCGTTCTAATTCATCATCACTCAAATAGCGCCATTCTCCGGGAGCTAAGGTTTCATCTAAGCAAAGATTTCCCATACGAATACGTTTTAAACCTAATACCTCATGCCCAACAGCATGGATCATTCGTTTGACTTGATGAAATTTCCCTTGTGAAATGATCAAATGAATAAGAGTAGGTTCTATTAACTTCACCTTTGCAGGATAAACAGGCTCATCATCTAAACAGATGGTTCCATTTTCAAGAAGTACGATGTCTTCTTGAGATAAAGGAGCATCTAAGACTACTTCGTATTCTTTTTCCACATGTTTTTTAGGAGATAATAAGGCATGAGAAAGTGCACCATCATTGGTCAATAATAGCAATCCTTGTGTATCGATATCTAGTCTTCCTACAGGAAACATATCTTTTGGTAAATGGATATCCAAAAGATCCATAACCGTTGGATGCAGGTTATCTTGTGTTGCGGAAACACAGCCATCCGGCTTATTCAACATAATATAATAATATTTTTGATAACTGATTTCTTCGCCATCTAAGGTAATAATATCTTTCGTTTCATCAACGTGTACATCATCCTTCTTACAAACAACACCGTTAATTTCCACAAACCCTTTGCGAATCATTTGTTTTACTTCTTTACGAGAGCCTGCATTGGCATGAGCCAAGTATTTATCTAATCGCATAATTAACCTCTTTTTACTTTTTTCTTGATACGATTCAAATCGATATGAAATAAAGTTTGCGGTAATTGGAAAATACCGGTTAAAACGATATAACCGCCTAACGCAATGATACCGGATACTCCTAGTTGTACGATACCGATCATTCTTCCCTGTCCATATCCCTTCAACCCGATCAATTCACATAACCAAGCCAATAAGAACATAACAGTACATCCTAATACGATGATAAAGAACTTATGCAATGTATATTTCCAATTAACATGGTATTGATGTGCCAAAGAATACATTCCCATGATCAAATAAAAGCCCATGGAAATCATACTGGAAATAACGACGCCGGAATAACCAAAGAAATATAGCATTGGATAAGAAAGAATAAACTTGATCGATACCATAATAACCTGAAAACGAATACACAACTTTCTTTGTCCTACTGCCATCATCAATGCAGTGATCACAGGATTGATCGTACTAAACAATGCTTCAATGGAAAACCATTTTAATATTTCTGCACAAACCTCTAGATCCCCCGGATTAGCTGGTGGAAACAAAATATCATATAAAGGTTTCGCATAAATAAACAAACAGAAGCTAATCGGTACACCAATATATAAGACGATGTCAAAACAATCACGAATATTTTTTCTGATTTGTTTATAATCTTGTTTCGCTAATGCAGATGTAATATGAGGAATGATTGCACTAGAAAAGCCAGGTGCTAAAATCATTGGGATGGACATTAATTTTAATACTCCATAATTGATACATCCGGTAATTAATACGATTTCTTGTCCGGTATTGCCATGTGCCTCTAATCCATTTTTCAAAAACACCGTATTAACAATGGTATCACTATATCCCAAGATCGCACTGAATAAATAAGGCATTGCGATCATTACAAGCTCTTGTAGAATTGCTTTACGATCCGTATTTGCGACTATTTCCTGCTCTTTCGCCATTTTACGCATCGTCGGCATCGTCTTTCGATCATAAAATTTCAAATGAAGAAATGCCAATATGGCAGCTACACTTGTAGATATGACTCCGAAATAAACGCTCCACACATGACCATAATGAAATACATAAATAGCGATCGCACTCAAAATCAGTAAAAATGCTACACGGGCAATCTGTTCAAGAACCTGCGATAATGCATATACTTCCATTTCCTTCAATCCCTGATAAAAGCCACGTGTTGCACTTAAGACCGGAACAAAGAATAAAGCAAAACTTATTAAGATCAATACCAAACGCATCGTCGAAATATCCGCTGATGTGGATACGATCTGCGTTGCCGGTTTTAAATATCCTATTGCTTGTGCTACTCCAACATCTGAGGTAGGAAGCACAAGCTTTGCCAATGGAGATGAAAACAGTATGACCAAAAGCATTGCGAAGGCACCAAAACAAATCATGACAAGCGTAGATAATTTACGAATCATAAGAGAGGTTCGATAATCACCTTTACTTGTATATTTCGCTACCATCGTCGCAACGGCAAAAGGAAATCCTGCGGTAAAAATATTCAACAGATAACTGTATATATTATAAGCCACACCATACATGGCCACATTGGCTTCATTCCCAAGCAAGGTATTAAAAGGTACTGCATAAAACAATCCTATGAATTTTGCGACGAAAATACCTGCGGAAGAAATCAATGCACCCGTAATAATGGATTGTTTTCTATTTGATATTGCTTTCTGATTACTCATGATTTCAAAACCTTTCTACTATTCTTTTTCCTGTTCACTGCTTTCTTCTGCAAAGCTCAGATTAAAGAACGCATTGAATTTATTTGTTCTTGTAGCATCCGACCAGGATACCAACACATTCAACGTAAACTGTTTTTCCTTTGAAATGCCATCTAATATGATACCCTGCCAATAATCAAGATCAGGATACGCTTGAAAAGGCAACATCGAGTAAGCGTGGTCAATATCATCACCAACCAAACCAAGACATGGATATATATTGGTATTAGAATCCACTGCCTGATCAATGGCAATTGCTTGAATATCATACATTGCCACTCTCGGGTTATTAATAATGACTTCATATTTATAAGACCCATCTGCTTGCTTTTGTTGAATCAATTTATAATCAAAAGGAATGGTTTTAGATACATTTCCCTTGTTATTCATGACTGCATTGATAAAGGTTTCATAGTTTTTCATGCTTTCTTCTTCTTTTTTGCTTTTGCCACTACAGCCACATAACAACACTAGCAGGCAAATCGCAATAAGGGAACATCGACGCATAACATCACCTCTATCGTACATTATATCAAATCTCATGAGATTAAACAATCATGTTTCTGCCCTGTTATCTACCTGTTTTTAATGAGAATGCGGTTTTTAGTTGAAATACTTCATTGAGAACGCAAAAAAACAACACAAAAGATCGTGCTGTTTTTACCTTTCTTTACCATGAACCAGTAAGTATCTACTTCATTGTAGTTTATTCTTTTTCTATATATTGATCTAGAATCTTTATGATTGTATGATCCAATGGCTTTAAATATGTTTCATCAATCTCTTCTAAAGTCTGATCTTTATCATTCTGATAAACATCTCGAAGAAATCCCTGTATATAAACTTTCTGTTTCAATTCGAATATCACATTGATATGTGTACTAGATCCTTTTGTAATATTATAAAACTTCACACGTACTTCTTTTCCATTCCAAGTAAGGGTATGTATAAGCGTATCCTTATCCGAATGAGAAAAATAATCCATATCATAATCAGAACATACGATCCAATAAGGATGGCCATCAATCTTTGCATCTTCATTCGCATTGGCGAAATACAAACCGCTTTGATACAGTAAGTAATTACGAACGTTGTAGCATTGCGTATCTATCATCTGATCTTGATTCAATCCATATGCTTCTGCATCAACCGCAACATTAGAAACTCTTCTTAGAAAGTAGTGTTGATTTGCAAAATATAAAACACCAAGTAATACTAATGTCAGAAAGATGATGATGAATTTTTTCTTCATTCTATTCATTCCCTTTATCACAATTTAAGTAAACATCGTTCACCTACATTTCATAATATTGATAGACAGTTACCCAATGATTTCCATGCTGAATGCCACTGTCAATTGTCTAATTACTTAGATGATATATAAATAAAAACATTACAAATGATCAAAGTAAGCATTCAACTACAGAAATAATTACTCTTACAATGAAAATCACACTTGTTTATTTACTGAAGTTCTGGCATCCAATTCTAGAAAGATGCCACCATATCAGTAACACCAACTTCTTATTGATTTCGTAAATCATAAAGGATCCTTCTTTCTTTATATTTTTAGCCTAACAGTATGTTTCTACATTGTCAATACTTTTTCCTTCATGTTAGGCTGATGTTACTCTTTCATTTCGATAGAGTGATATTGCTAGTATTCTATGGTTTTGAAAAAAATAAAACGACCGCTTGGTCGTTTTATTTGCCACACTTGCAACGGAATGATTTACATTCTGTTTCATGGCACTGATTAGGTTCTACACAGTTGTCACAGCAAACAGAGATTGTTTCAGCCTCACAACGGTTATCCTTATGATATACACAAGAATGTACATTACATAAGATTTCAGTTTTTTTCTGCATCACACTTCCACCTCCATCGGTTTTAGTATGTGAACGAATTTATAATCTATGCCTCATAAAGCATAAGTGCACTAAAACAATAAATTTGTCCATCTTCACAATCACATACCGCCACTGAGAACTTGATATCCAACACTTGAATATCTTCGTTTTCTTGTAGAAATTCATTGATGCTATCACTAAGATCATCCTCGTGTTCTTCATCAAAGACCTTAACTTGTTTCATGCTATCACCAAGAATACTATATCAACAATCAATCTTCCTCCTTGTCGAAATAAGAAGATAACAATAATTCTTTTTCTCGATTGACAGGACACATTGGCAATCTTAATAAATTTTCGCATTCTCGTTTACGGGATAACAGATATTTTACAGGAGCAGGAGATGCATCGCAAAAGGCCAAGGTAGCTTCCTTATATAATTCTTTCTTCAATCGGTTATCTTTTCTACCTTCTTTGATAAAACGCTGTATCTTTTCCATATTAAAGTGTCCCATTACCGAAATTAATCCATCCATACCTACATCAAGACCTTCATCGAAATAACCATCTTCACCACTATATATTTGAAATTGTGGAAATTCTTTTTTCAATTTGATCACGGTATCCAGATCATGACTTGCCTGTTTTAATCCTACGATCGTCTTATGTTCATATACTAATTTACGTATCGTATCATACTGTAATTCTACTCCGCATCTTCCAGGCACATTGTATAACATAAGCTTGGTATCTACACTAGAAGCAATTGCGTGATAATGCTCATATAATCCACGTTGTGATGGTTTATTGTAATATGGAGTTACGACCAACACTCCCGAAATTGCGTATTTTTGTGCTTTTCGTATGAGACGAATGGTATCTCTTGTACAGTTTCTTCCGCAACCAAACCAAACTTCACAATTTCCCTGCACGATAGATAATACATGTTGTAATACAGCATAACGCTCTGCTTCTTTTAAAGTTGGTGTTTCTGCTGTGGTACCACAGACAATGAAACCATCGCATCCCTCACGCATCAAGCGTTTTACAATTTTTGTCAATGCCTCATAATCAACCTCATTTTCTTTTGTGAATGGTGTAATCAAAGCCACCATAACTTTTTCCATTTAATCGCCTCCAAGTAAAATCGGCTGTAGTTGTTTGTGCTCCAATGCCATTTCTGTACTACGCTCCATTAACTCCCATTTACTAACGATACTACGCTCTTTTTCAAAGGGCGCATCCTGTCGAAATGGAATGACATAAAAATGTTTCATATTGATTAAGGTAAAGATGTTTTTGGCACTAATGCTTAAACCATCATTGCTAGCAATACCAAATACAATGTTTTTATTGTTTCGCAACATCGCCTTAGCAGCTAATGTTACCGGATGATCATAAATCCCCAATGTCATTTTCGCAGCAACCGTTGCGCTCATTGGTGCTATGATCATAATATCATAAGCATTCGTTGGTCCCACTTTCTCTGCCTCTACTATTGTATGAATGACCGGCTTATGACTTGCCTGTTCTAATCTTGAAATAAAGTCTTCATGTGAAAAAAACCTGGTATCACAGGTAAATACATTTTCACTTACAACAGCTTGTACATCGTTTTTTTCACAAAGCATTTCAAACTGCTTTAAAATGGCAGCATGGTTACAAAAAGAACCACAAATACCAAACAAGATGTGCTGATTTTTCATTTTATTAATTTCCCCCTTACATAATCGGCGATGATTCTGCCAGCACTTTCGGCACAGAAACGACCTGGAAGATTTGGCGCCTTGATAAAGGTCATATCATATGCTTTCAACAAAGCTTGATCGACCACATCAGGTGTCGCAATATCGATGACGATGGGTCGTTTCGACCATGTCAGAATATGTTTCTCCTCTATCACTTTCTGTATGGATGTATTTACAATCACATCTGCGCAATCATTCCAAGAAGATATCTTGATAAAGTTCTGATCTTCTTTACATTCTCTTCGTATCACCCTTGTCTTAACATCTAAATTACCTAACATATGATGAATCGCTTTCCCACAATTACCATATCCTATAATATCCACATCAATGTCATATAAGCTTTTCGATATGGAAGAAATCAAAAGATATAATACACCCTCTGCAGTTAACATAGCGTTTTCCTCAATCACATGTTGATCTTCTAGATAATAATCCTTTCGTTGTGGTAATGTCTTTACATACGTACAAGGCATCCCACAAAATATCAGCATCTCTTTTTGAATTCTCCAAAACATAGCAGGTACATGAATGCGATGTTCTCTTATCCGAAGATATCCATCTTCATCAATACCTTTTACTGGTAGAACTAGAGCGTCTAAGCGTGGTAATGTTAAAAAATCTGTAGTCTCATCTATTGCGATTACTTCCTTATACATATGCAGTTTTTTATAAACAAAAAGCATTCTATCGTCACTGCAGACAACAGCAGTTATCATAACATCTCTCCTCACTTTTATCATATGAGACAAACAAATGAATTGTTCTTAACAAAAGCGAAAACATAGAAAAAACCATCAGATATAGACCATCTGATGGCTTCGTTTAGTTTTGTTCAATAACGAAATAATTACGTTTTCCTTTTTTGATCAATGTTTTTTGTTCACTGATTGCATTTTCACTGCTTACAACAAAGGCAACATCCTGAACCTTGTCTCCATTGACTTGAATAGAACCTTGATTGATCCATTCTCTTGCTTCACGTTTACTGCTTGCAATTCCCGCTGCTACCAATACATCCGGCAACATCAAATGATCATCAATGTTCTTAGATTCTATTCCATGTATTGCATCCTTGATTTCATCTGCTTCCAGATCCTTGATATTTCCTCGAAATAAGGCATTGGTAATTTTTAATGCTTTCTGATATTCCTCTTCTCCATGTAAGTAGGTTACCACTTCTTTAGCTAATGCTTTCTGTGCTTCACGTTTATGAGGCTCATTTTGTACGCTAAGTTCTAATGCGTCAATTTCCTCTTTACCAAGGAAAGTCAACTTTTTCAAATAATCAATGACTTTTGCATCTTCAGAGTTGACAAGAAATTGGTACATCTCATAAGCACTTGTCTTGTTTTTATCTAACCAAACGGTGCCGGTTTCACTCTTACCGAACTTTGTACCATCTGCCTTTGTGATTAATGGCATTGTAAGTCCATAGCATTCTACATCTGCGCCATGCTTCTTACGAATCAATTCCAAACCACTGGTGATATTGCCCCACTGATCTTGTCCACCAAGCTGTAAAGTACATCCCTTAGTTTCATATAAATGTAAGAAATCCATTGCTTGTAGGATCATATAAGAAAATTCTGTATAACTGATACCACTTTCTAATCTTCTTTTTACCGTTTCCTTGTTGATCATATAGTTGATGTTAAAGTATTTACCGATATCCCGAAGGAAATCAATGACACTAAGGTCCTTTGTCCAATCTAAATTGTTTACCATTTCAAAACCAAACAATGCTTCGATCTGTTTGCTAAGGCATTCATAATTATGCTGTAATACTTCTTTAGTCAGCATATTTCTTTCACCGGTTGCCTTAGGATCACCGATAAAACCAGTTGCTCCTCCAACAAGCATCAATGGATGGTGTCCATGTTCTTTCAAACGTTTTGCGCAAAGCAAACTAGAGTAATGTCCGATATGTAAAGAATCCCCGGTAGGATCTGTACCAATATAAAAGGTCATACCTCCTGCATTTAATTTTTCTTCTAATTCAGGACTGGTCACATCATTGATCAATCCACGCCATTTTAATTCTTCAAATAATTTCATATCAATTTTATCCTTTCCATAAAAAAAGTCCTTGTATCCAAGGACGCAATTCACTACGTGGTACCACCTTAGTTCGCTATTCTCATAAGCGCACTCAAACTCTTAACGCAAGTCATACGGCTTTACTTTGCATAAAGCAGCTCCAAGGTGTATTTCACAGATTCCAGTATGCATTCACACCAACCATGCACTCTCTTTTACTTTTCCTCTGTGCTCTTTTCTTTTCATAGCTCTGTTATTAGTATATGTAATTCTTACGATTTGTCAATCCTATTTTGTGGATTTACGTGGCGTAAAAATATAACTTAATTCAATTTCTTTGTCGGTTACTTCATTTTCTTCCGTCAACATTTTTGTCAACAGACGCATTGCAACTGCACCTAAGTCATAATCAGGAATTTTGAAACCGGAAATCTGAGGTCGTGCCATTGCATTATACTTACTATCCAAAATACATACCAGTTCCATATCCTCTGGAATGTTTAATCCAGCTTCTTTTGCTGTATTTAACACTGCCATTGCTTGTGAATCACGGTAGGTAATCACAACATCATGGTGAATATCTTTTTTCATATATTCTTTTAAGAATAAATAACTTGAGCGATATTCTTTTGGAATCGCAATATAATTTTCAAATTTCATTCCAGAATCAGCATATGCTTTTTCTAAGCCTTCTCTTAATTGTTTGATCATTGCCGGATTTTTTCTATCTTCAACCAAAGCAAGGTCCTTTTTACCTTCTTTAATGCATTTCATTGCATAATCATATACAAGATTTGCATAATCAACATAGATAGATCCAACCGTATCATCTGACATTTTATTACCGATCACTACGATAGGAATTTGATAATTTGTCAATTGTTTTAACTCATCTTTATTCAGTTTGTCATTGAAAATCACAACACCATCTACACGAGATTTAATGATATTTTCAATGATATCATTCATCTCGCTAATGCCTGCAGTTGTTGTATGCAACATAATGTTATATTTATAAATCTTAGCAACATCAATTAGACCATTGATGATCTGTCCAGTGTAGAAATAACTAGCTTCTGGCACGATCAAAGCAATGGTTGTTGTTTTTTGTAAGGCCAAGCCCTGAGCAATTGCATTCGGTTTGTATCCAAGTTTTTCAATTGCCTCCTGCACCTTTACTCGTGTGTCTTCTCGTACTACTTCACTTCCGTTGATAACACGAGATACTGTTGCTAATGAAACATCTGCTTCTTTTGCAACGTCATAAATCGTAATTCTTTTCATAACACGTTATCCCTTCTGACCTAGTCGTCTTTATTGTCGGTGTCTAACACCTTTTTGAGTCCATCAAATGCATGTTGTGCAACCTTTAATGTCCCTTTTTTTAATTTCTTTACGTTTTTTTGCACTCGTTCATCATGCTTCACGCTTGTGATCGTATCACTGATGGTATCCATTGCTTTGCTAACATGCTCATTTTCCATGATCGTGTTGATTCCATCACTGACACCATCTATCACTTTTTCACCTGCAGCTACAACCTTATCCTTTGCATTTTGCACATCATCACGATTCGCAAAGTCTACTGTTTTTTTCTTACCTTTCGCAAGAAGTACTGCAGTATCTTCCTTTAACTTTTCCATCCTAGCAGCGATATCCTCGCTGTCAACATTCTCAGAAAGCCATTCTCGAAATTCTTGATATAATCCAGTTACTTCTTTTCTGGTTTCGTCCAGAATGCCTTGCTCACCTTCTACATCTTCTTCCATTTGAATAATGGTATATTTTGCTTCATTTTCCATAGATTCTACTTCTTTTTCACAATTGTTTTCCATCATTCTTCTTCCATGTCCTCTCTTTCAACTGTTGTTTCGCCTTTTTTGCTTTTCTGTAAAGCCCAATCTTTAATGGCGCCAAGATTTTCGATCACTGCCACCAATGCACTTCTTACAGCCGTTTTACTAGCCTCATGCACAGTGTCGATCGTATCACTCAATTCGTTCAACGTATTCAGTGGTTTTTCGAGTGTTTCCAGTTCCTTGTTTGCGGTATCCAATGTTGTTTTCATGCTGATGATTGCTTCATTTGCTGATTTCAATAAGACAATCAAATGTTTAACAAACAGGATAAGGAATACAAGAACGATAAAGCCCAAAATAGGTAATGACTTTTGAGCAACCACACTTAATAAATCTAATAACTGATCTAATTCCATAGAAACACCTCTCTAATTATATTACAACATTCTGTAACCATTTACAACATCAATGAAAACTTTTTACAACATTTTTTAATTTATAGATATCTTTGCTACTCATAAACAGATAAACCGCAGGTCCACGTTTAGCTAACATTTCCGCAGCCTTTTCATCTTCCAAAATAACTTTAGCCTTTTGGCATTTATCTGCAAGATCTTGAATCGTGATATCAATACCCTCTTCCTTTGTAGCATTTTCTGGAAAATGACATAGATATACTTCATCTGCCTGATCTAATTCCTCAGCAAAACGATCCATAAAATAGAAGATACGTGAATAACGATCCGGTTTGAATACAGCAATCACCTTTTTTCCTGGATATTTGATTCTTGCTGCTTCTATCATATATTTTACTGCAGTTGGATGATGAGCATAATCATCGATATAAACATTTCCATGCTTCTCTTCCGTTGTAAAACGACGTTTTACTCCTGGAAAGCTTGCAAGCCCTTCTTGTAGCAACTTCGCAGACAATCCTTCCATAATGCCTAGTGCGATCACGCCAAGGCTGTTCCATAACAAAGGTTTCCCAACAAACGGAAATTTAAAACTACCAAACAACTCTTTTTTATAAAGAACATCAAATGCCATTCCTTCTTCATTCTGTACCACATGAATTGCTTGCACATCATTATCCTCATGTAATCCATAATATAAATGATTGGTTTTCACCTTTAAGCTTCTTGCACTTTCATCATCACCGAAAATAACAACACCCTTTTTCACCTGATTAGCGAATGTTTCAAAAGCATCACAATAATCATCCATATCTTTGTAATAATCCACATGATCCAATTCTACGTTCGTAATGATCGCATATTGTGGTTCATAGGCAAGAAAGTGTCGTTGATATTCACAAGATTCCAATACAAAGTATTTGCTGTTTTTTGGCATTTCACCAGTTCCATCACCGATCAGATACCCAGTTGGTGCAGCCAATGACATCACATGAGAAACCATACCAGTTGTGGTTGTTTTACCATGTGTTCCAGCAATTGATACACTTGTATATTCGTTTACCAATTCACCTAAAAACTCATGATACCAATATACTTTAGCACTACCTTGTTCCTTTAGAATCAATGCTTTTTTCACTTCCGGATTATCCTCATGAAATGCATTGCCAATAATAACAGTGGTGCCTTCTACGACATTGGCTTCATCAAATCCTGTGATTTTGATACCACGCTCTTCTAATGGTTTTTGCGTAAATATAAATTTTTCTATATCTGAACCGGTAACTTCATCTCCACGATCCTTTACGATTTCCGCCAAAGAAGCCATACCGCTTCCTTTGATTCCAATAAAATGATACAGCATGTTCTTCACCCCTTATTCTTCATTTTTATATTTATATGTTTCTTCTACTTCCTGGACGGGTGTAGAATCTCCAAAAAGAGATATCTGCATCAAATCCTCATCATTTTCTGTTGTATCATGGACATCCTCTAACAATTCATCCAAGGTAACATTTTCAACTTCTTCCATTTGATTTAGTTCTTCTATCTCAACATCATGTTTGGGTGTTTCGATTGGTGTTGCTTGTTCTTGTTGCTTTGCGGCGATTTCTTCCATCGCTTCTTCTTCAAATTCCTCCAGTTCATTCACTCCATAGTATGGAGAAATGATCGTCCCTAAAGGATTCGGCTTTTTCTTTACAGTGTTAGAGCGTTTCATAATTTTTACGCTCTGATTTTTTTGTTCTTTTTTCTTTTCTTCTTTTGCGCCAAACATCGGAGAAATCACAGGTGTAAATTCAAAGTCTTTACTACTATCATTTTTCTTTAATACAGGACGTGCAGTAGTGGATTCCTTGACTTCTTTTTTCTTATCTTCAATTTTCTTTTCTTCAAGGTCAATGCTGACAAATTTTTTCTTTTCTTCTTGTGCTTGTTGTTTGATTACCTTACCCTCAACATGCTTTTCACGTGGTGAAGGAACATCTTCTTTCACAATAGGATCACTTTTTGGTTTTTTCTTTTCCTTGAATTCGATGGTTTCTAATTCATCTTCTACAATAATCTCTTCATCTGTTTCTCCAAACAGCATAGACATCAAATTTTTAAATACTGGCATATCATGACCCCCTTTCTTATTGATCCAAATCTTTTAAGAATGTGTTGATTTCTTCTTTGGTCTTTCTCAATTTTGATACAAATCTACCTGTTTCATTTCCATTCTTCACACCGATAAAGCTTGGAATCCCCATCACCATCTGCTCAACAGCGATATCCATACACTGATCACGATCAATATAATAAAAATGATAATCTGGATATGCCTTGATCAATTCAGGCATAAATGGCTTAATAAATTGACAATCGGGGCACCAGTCTGCACTAAAGGTAAATACCTGTACACCTTCTGCATGATATGCTGCTTCAAATGCTTCTTTTGAAGTGATTTCTGTCATATATTCTTTCATGTTTTTTCGCAACCTTTCCACATGAGTGTTTTTCTCACTTTATTTATTATATCATTATTTTATGAAAATTCTCTTTTTTATTTCATGTAATCACTTAATTTTCGTTAAGATTTGGTACTTTCTTCCATACAGCACGATAGATTGGCTGTCCTTTATCCATAAACTTGCGCTCATACTCGCTGATTGCATCTTCTTCATGTTCTGTTCTTCTAAAATCGACGCTCACATCATGTAAAAACCAACCACATTTTTGAAATTCGATCAAGGAATATTCAAATAAAGAACTATTATCAGTTTTCATTTGAATTTCTCCATCTTCACTTAAGATATCTGCATATTGACGAATAAATTTCTCATTGGATAAACGTTTCTTATGTGCTCGTTTTTTAGGCCATGGATCAGAAAAGTTCAAATGTATCACATCAATTTCACCTGGTTTGAACCAGGAGGAAATCTCTTCTGCATCGGCATTGATAAAAGCTACATGACTACCGGGTTCTTCCATATTGGTATATTTACGAACTGCCAATGCCGCCACATTATTATTTTTCTCAACACCGATCCAACCACTCGCTTTATCTTTTTGACTCATTTGAAGAAGATAATCACCTTTACCTGTACCTATTTCCACATGTAAGCAATCTTTGTTTAAATATGTTTTCCACTTCCCAGCAAAGGTTGCCGGTTCTTTTATAACTACCTGTTGTTCCTTTAAAAAATCTTCTGCCCAAGGCAGTTTACGCATTCTCATAATTACCTCACTATTTCGCCAGCTTCTCTAACGCACCTGCATAGATTGCTGTAGCACACAAGAGATCTTGAATCAAAATTCCTTCATCTTTTTGATGACATCCACCTACAAACATTCCTTCTGGATAATTTTGATGTGGAAATTCCGGACCAAACGCAACAAAATTCGGGAATTTCTTCGCATAAGTACCACCACCAATTGTCATATTTGGCGTCGATTCATCTTTACTATACGTACGATACATTTCACTTAATGTTTGTACCAGTTCACTATTCGGATCTACATATAATGGTTTTGTATCCTTTTTCAACTCTATCTCTAAAGCATATTCCAATTCTTTTGCTTTTTTCTGAAATCCCGACATAACGACATCTGCATTTGTTTCTTGAGGATAACGAATATCGATGGTGATGTTTGCATGTCCATCTTCGATATTGACGATACCTGTATTCATCGTCAAAAAGCCCATAGTAGGACTATCCATATAAATATCCAATGGTTTCCCTTGCCAGTCATGTAACATTGCATACGTGTCAGTGGCAAACTTATCCTGATAACAGCTACCGACAAAGTTTAAAAGATGTAAAGCAGCATTATTTCCAAGATATGGCATAGCGGCATGAGCAAATGCACCTTCGATCATTAATTCTGCCTTCGTTTGGGTATAGGTCACGCTTCCCTGTAATCCATGTGATTTCAAATAGAAATCAAATAGATCCATGGCACGATCATCCCATTCCTTCACAATACAGCTCGCTTTTCCAATGACGATATTACTACGTTCTCCTGCATGCATGGATTCAATGACTGTATTCACGTTTCCATGTAACTCTATATGCAGTCCACCTTTTTCTCCGTAAATGACCGGAAACTCTGCATCAGGTGTAAAACCTAACGTCGGTATTTGAGCATGTTCTACATAATAGTTCATACATTCCATGCCACTTTCCTCATCACAACCTAAGATCAACATGATTTTCTTATTTAATTTGATCTTGTGATCTTTTAACATTTTCATAGCATAAAAAGCACTGACTGCCGGACCTTTATCATCCAATACTCCACGACCAAACAAATAACCGTTTTCTTCCGTTGCTTGAAAGGGATCTTTGCTCCAACCTTCTCCAACCGGAACCACATCTAAATGTGCCAACACACCAACACTTTCTTCCCCTTCGCCATACTCAATTACCCCTGCATAGCCATCTATATTTTTCACACGAAAGCCTTCTTTTTCACCAAGCGCTAACATATGATCCAATGCTCTACGACAATCCTTTCCAAAAGGAGCACCTTCAACTGCTTCTGCCTTGATACTTGGAATTGCGATCAAATCCTTTACGTCCTGTAAGAAAGCTTCTTTATATGTTTCAACTTCTGTTAACCAATTCATTTCGTTCACCTCGACTACTATTTTACCATAAGCAAACCAACTTACCTATGTTTTTTTACATTAATTTTCAAAAAGTTCCAGAGCTTTAACTTTATATCTATTTCTTATTGAATTTTCAGTCTTTGCTTCTATTAGGATACTACTTAATGTATCATACGTTTATACATAAAAAGTGCAGTTCATCCGCTTAGAATCACTGCACTATTTTTATTTTGTTATTCTTCTACCTTTGTTGTTTCTACAGTAGGTTCTTCTGTTGCCTTCTCTGCTGTTGTTTCTTCTTCAGGTTTTTTCTCTTCTTTTTTAGGTTTTGGAAGCAATGCTTTTGCACTGACATTCACACGTCCACGATCATCGATTTCCATGACCTTAACTTTCACAGTATCTCCGATTTTCAAAACATCTTCGACTTTGTCTACACGTTCATGTCGAATCTTAGAGATATGTAATAAACCATCTGTTCCTGAGAATAGATTTACAAAAGCACCGAATTTTTCAATTCTGACAACCTTTGCATCATATACATCGCCAACTTTAGCAACACGAACGATATCACGAATCATATCAGCTGCCTTATTGATAGAAGCACGATCCATATGGTAAATAACAACCTTACCGTCATCATCAATATCGATCTTCACTTCGTTGCTGTCCGCAATGATCTGATTGATTACTTTACCATTGGTTCCGATAACTTCACGAATCTTTTCAGGATCAATGTGAAGAATTTCAATCTTAGGCGCATAGGTACCAACATCTTCTCTTGGTTCTGAGATAGCCTGCATCATATTTTCTAAGATTTGAGTACGTGCTATCTTGGCCTGAGCCAACGCTTCTTTGAATACCGCTTCTGTAATACCGGTCACTTTGATATCCATCTGAAGTGCGGTAATTCCTTCGCTAGTACCTGCAACCTTAAAGTCCATATCTCCGAAGTGATCTTCCATTCCCTGAATATCTGTCAAGACAGTATAGTTACCACTCTCTTCATCCATGATAAGTCCCATCGCAATACCTGCAACAGGTGCTTTGATTGGTACACCAGCTGCCATCAAAGACATGGTACCAGCACAAATAGATGCCTGTGAACTAGAACCATTAGATTCTAAAACCTCAGCAACGGTACGAATGGTATAAGGGAAACTTTCTTCATCAGGCAATACTTGAGCAAGTGCTCTTTCTCCTAATGCTCCATGTCCGATCTCACGACGTCCTGGATTTCCCATACGCCCTGTTTCACCAACGGAGTATGGTGGGAAATTATAGTGATGTAAGAAGCGTTTGCTTTCTACCTCTGTTACATCGTCAATGATCTGATTATCATTCATAGGGCCTAACGTTGTTACACTTAATACCTGTGTTTCTCCACGTGTGAATAATGCACTACCATGTACACGAGGAAGGATATCGACTTGAGAATCCAAAGGACGGATCTCATCGATCTTACGTCCATCAGGACGAATCTTATCTTCGATGATCAAACGACGCACTTCATCTGCCTCAATACCATGGCAAATTTGTTGTACCTGTTTGATTGCTTTATTTTTATCTGCTTCCGTTGCATATTCTTTTGCTTCAAATAGCGTAACGGCTTCTTGTGTTAATTCATCGATCTTGTTGTAACGCTCCAACTTCTTCTCAATGGATACGGCTTCACGTATACTCGCTTCAAAGCTTCCACGTACTTCAGCATCAATGCTTTCATCAACGGTATAAAGTTTGATTTCCATCTTTTCTTTTCCAACTGCTGCCGCAATTTCTTCTTGAAAGGCTACCAATTGTTTGATATGCTCATGTCCAAACATAATAGCACCAAGCATAGCTTCTTCATCTACTTCTTTTGCGCCTGCTTCCACCATGTTGACTGCATATTTTGTACCGGCAACCGTCAAATGAATATCACTTTTTTCTTGTTGCTCAGCAGTAGGATTGATTACATATTCTCCATCGACTCTTCCAACGATCACTCCAGCAATTGGTCCATTGAATGGAATATCAGATACACACAATGCCAATGATGCACCAAACATTGCAGTCATTTCTGGAGAACATTCCTGTTCTACGGATAACACGGTATTTACCACCTGAACTTCATTACGGAAGCCTTCCGCAAACAATGGACGGATAGGACGATCGATCATACGTGCAGTCAATGTTGCATGTTCACTCGGTCTACCCTCTCTACGTAAGAATCCTCCTGGGATCTTACCTACAGAATATAACTTTTCTTCAAATGAAACAGTCAATGGGAAAAAGTCAATCCCTTCCTTTGCCTGTTTACTAGCGGTAGCCGTAGAAAGAACAACGGTATCGTTATATCTTACTAAAACAGACCCTCCAGCCTGTTTTGCTACTTCTCCTGTTTCCACTGTGATCCCACGACCACAGAAATCTAAACTAAATACTTGTTTAGCCACTTATCTTCACCTCTTATTTTTCATCTTTTTAATGATATCATATTTTTTTAAGGAAAGAAACAAAAATAAAAAAGAAAAAAGCTCATTTGAGCTTTTAACATCGACTATTTACGTAATCCTAAACGAGTGATCAGTTCTTTGTAACGGTTTACGTCTTTTTTCTTTAAGTAAGTCAATAAATTTCTACGACGTCCAACCATTTTCATCAAACCTCTTTGAGAATGATAATCATGTTTGTGTTCTTTGAAGTGTTCTGTTAACTGATTGATTCTTGCAGTTAATACAGCAACCTGTACTTCTGGAGAACCTGTATCTCCTTCAAAGCGTGCGTATTCTTTCATGATAGCCTGTTTTTCTGATTTCAATAACATAGTTTTTTCCTCCTGTATGTTTTTAAAGTTCTATACTGAGTGAACCGTCGAGGAATCTCGGTGGACTAAGTATAAACCTTTATGATTATACCATAGCCAATTCTCTATATGCAAGCTTTTTTCACATTTCGTCCATAAAAGACAATAAAATTTCATTTAACAGTTCTCTGCCTTTTTCATTTGCCTTTAAAAAGCCAGACTCTTCATACAACAGCCCCTTCTTTTGATAAGATCGAATGGTTGCTTCATAGCGTTGATTCGCCAAAATCCCATAGCGCTTTTCAAAAAGATTCAAATCAAGTCCAAAGCTTGTTCTCAATGACATCATGATCATCTCAAACATTTCATCTTCCTTGCTGAGTTTGATGACATGTTCCTCACACCCTCGTTCAAAATAAGTCTGCATATTTCTGGTATTATCATATCGGCAATGATTCTGTTTCCCGCTTGCACCCATACCGATTCCGATAAAATCATCATAACGCCAATAGGTTAAATTATGCTTGGATTCATAGCCCGGTTTCGCAAAATTACTGATTTCATAGTGCTGATAACCTTGTTCCTTCAAAAAAGATACTGCATATTCATACATATCCGCTTCTTCATCTTCATCGATATTCTGAACCTGAAGACGCCCGAATTCGCTATGTTCTTCAATGGTCAAAGCATATAAGGATATATGTTGTACATCAAATTGCGTGATCACATTTGTCAAATCTTGTTTCCACATAGACAGCGTTTGTCCAGGTAATCCATACATCATATCAACGGATATGTTATGAATGCCATGTTCATGTATTTGATCGATGCATCGTGCAACTGCTTCTATGTCATGGTTTCTATGAATGCTTTTCAATAATTGCGGTTGTAGCGTTTGTACGCCAAGTGATATGCGATTGATACCATATCGATGACACAACTTCATTTTTTCGCAATCAAAAGAGTCGATATTGGCTTCCATGGTATACTCCACACATTCTTTGGTATAGGGGGCAAGCGTCTTCAATAATTGTTCTAACTGATTGACGCTCAGCGCACTAGGAGTGCCGCCTCCGATATAAATAGTTTCCAACTGTATACCAGCCAATTTTTCTGTAATTTCTTTTTCTATCACCTTCAGCCATTTTGTCGCAAGTCCGTCATGATAGCGACAGCGTGTAAAATCACAATAGCTGCAAATATCACGACAAAACGGTACATGTAGATATGCACTTTTACACATAGACATCTCCTTTTATTTTTCAAATAATTTTAATTTCTCACTAATATATAATATGATCTGTGTATTGGTAGGCTTACAGTTATTGATACAGATCTTTTCCGGTTGATTACGATATGCAAAATTAATTGCAGTTCTAATACACTTCTCTACTCTTAATGCAGTAGAATGGTGACATTTTGCGGCTTCATGATATACCTGTTTCATTTGTACCTTGACATCATCTACATTTCTTGCGATATAAACAGCACAACTTTGAATATAAGGAAAGCCATCAAGATGTGGTGGTAATCCAAGACTCAACATAATTTCACTCGCCATTGCTTCAATCGTATTGGCAGCTGCGCTGATTGCCTGTTTTTGAAGTTGTTCGCTTTCAATCGCAGATAATAATTGCGCAAAACTAAATGGTTGTACTAAAAAGTTTTGCAGATCATATTGTAATAAAATATGAATGACCTCACTATCCAGTTCTTGAAACAATGGTAACACTTTGATATCCAACTTGTTCTCTACCAAAATATAATCCAATAAGTGTTCAGATTTCTTTTGATCCATAGAGAATTGCAATACTAGAATATCCACCTCTTTGGTATCTAGTTCTTCCATATGTTCCATAACCGTTGTTGAAATCCCTACAATCTTGATTTTGCCACTTTCATTCTCATAATCCATCATATTCTTAATAACACCAAAATCATTGATACATAAAAATACCTTGATCAAACCCATCAATCCTTCCCGTCCCATGAACTCCCTCGATGTTTCTTTACTTGAAACACTGTTATCGGTTACATTCTATGATATCACTTCATCAATGAATTTCAACCTTTAAGTATCCATATACCATTGTTAGGTAATTATTTCTGCGATAGTGAAGAAAATAGGAAACAAAGTTCCTATAAACAGGCAAAAGACAGACGCTTAGGTCTGTCAATTATCATCATCCATAGAAAGAACTGCCATAAATGCTTCTTGTGGTACTTCAACACTACCCACTGCCTTCATACGTTTCTTCCCTTCTTTTTGTTTCTCCAATAATTTTTTCTTTCTTGAAATGTCACCACCATAACATTTTGCCAATACGTTTTTACGTAAGGACTTGATATCTGCACGTGCCACTATTTTCCCATTGATTGCGGCTTGAATTGGAATCTCAAATTGTTGCTTCGGAATCAATTTCTTCAATTTTTCGCAAATAGCTCTTCCTCTTGGATATGCAAAATCACGATGTACGATGCTTGATAATGCATCGACTACCTCACCATTCAACAAGATATCCATTTTTGACAACTTATTCATTTGATATCCGATCAATTCATAATCAAAGGAAGCGTAACCTTTGGTACAGGATTTCAATTTATCAAAGAAATCAAATACAATTTCTCCTAATGGAAGCTCATAAATAACATTCATTCGTCCTTCATCGATATAAACCATATCTTTATAATTGCCTCGTTTTCTTTGACATAGTTCCATGATTGCACCAACATAATCATTTGGAGTCATGATACTTGCTTTTACAAACGGTTCTTCAATATGATCTATTTTCTGAACATCCGGCAATAGACTCGGATTATCTATGGAAATCATACTGCCATCGGTTAAATAAGCATGATATACAACACTTGGTGCAGTTGCGATCAAATCGATTTTATATTCTCGTTCAATTCGTTCTTGAACTACATCCATATGTAGCAACCCTAAAAAGCCACAACGAAATCCAAAGCCTAACGCTTGCGAGGTCTCTGCTTCAAATTGTAAAGATGCATCATTCAATTGCAACTTTTCCAAAGCATCACGTAAATCATTGTATTTCGCAGAATCAATTGGATACAACCCACAATAAACCATTGGATTCATTTCTCGATATCCATGCAATGGTTCTTCTGCTGGTTGTTGCGCTAAGGTGATCGTATCTCCGACACGTACATCCTTGATTGATTTGATCGATGCACAAAGCCATCCTACTTCCCCGCATTCCAATACATCTTTTTTTACCTCTTTCGGCGTACGAATACCAACCTCTAACACTTCGTATTCTGCACCGGTTGCCATAAAGCGTATGTTATCGCCTACTTTGATTTGGCCTTCTTTCACACGTACAAATGCAATGACGCCTCGATACGCATCGTAAAGAGAATCAAATACCAATGCCTGTAACTTTGCACTTGGATCACCATGTGGTGCAGGCACATATTTGACGACCGCTTCTAACACATCTTTCACATTCAACCCATTTTTCGCTGAAATCAGCGGTGCTTCACTGGCATCCAATCCTATCACATCTTCGATTTCTTTTTTTACGACCTCCGGTTGAGCACTAGGCAAATCTATTTTGTTTATGACCGGAATGATTTCTAAATCATTATCCAATGCAAGATATACATTTGCCAATGTTTGAGCTTCGATTCCTTGTGCAGCGTCCACAACTAAAACAGCACCTTCACAAGCTGCCAAAGAACGAGATACTTCATAAGTAAAATCCACATGACCCGGTGTATCGATGAGGTGAAATACATAATCCTCACCGTCATTTGCTTTATATTTTAATTGTACAGCATTCAATTTGATCGTAATACCACGTTCTCTTTCAAGATCCATCGTATCTAATAGCTGTTCTTTCATTTCTCTTTGCTCTACCGTTTCCGTAATTTCTAAGATACGGTCAGCAAGTGTAGATTTTCCATGATCGATATGGGCGATAATAGAAAAATTACGTATATGCTTCTGATCCATTGCATCCACTCCTCATACTCGACAATTATAGCAGAAACAAGCTTATTTGCATAGAAAAAAGATGAGATCAAAGCTCATCTTTATAAACAAAACATTTTCCAATCAAATTTCTGCCTGCACCATTGAAAAAGCTTTTGGCATCACATTTGCTTTTTCCTTCCAACTGCAATTCATCTAAAAGGATATAGCCATCCATTGTAGCCACCGCAAAACCATTTTCCATCATACCAATGACTTCTCCTGGTGTATGCCCATGTGCACAGACCTTTTTTCTAGCCTTATAAAATTTCATTTTTTTACCATCTATGATGGCATGTCCGATCGGGAATGGTATCAATCCTCGAATATGATCATACACTTTTTGTACCGGCTTTGAAAAATCGATGTATTCTTCCTCTTTTTGTATGGTATAAGCAAATGTTGCTTCCCTTTCATCCTGTTCTTTGAACACCGCTGTGCCTTCTATGATTTCAGGAATACATGCACTCAATAAATCAGCTCCCGCAATTGCAAGCTTATCATACAAGGTACCGGTAGTATCCTCATCCGTGATATCCACAACAGCTTGGCGCATGACTGCACCGGCATCCATTGCTTTTACCATTCGCATGATAGACATACCGGTCTTTTTATCACCGTTGATAATTGCTTTATGAATCGGTGCACCACCTCTTAGTTTTGGTAAAAGGGATGCATGAACATTGATACTTCCATACGTTGGATATTCCAATAACTTAGAAGGAATAAATTGACCATACGCACAA
This sequence comes from Hoskinsella mucinilytica, assembly GCF_045223415.1. Lineage (NCBI taxonomy): Bacteria > Bacillati > Bacillota > Erysipelotrichia > Erysipelotrichales > Erysipelotrichaceae > Hoskinsella > Hoskinsella mucinilytica. The sequence continues at coordinate 25,928 of NZ_JBEQZJ010000027.1, forward strand.
GTCACGATCAAATCTATATCCAATGTCATCAATTCATCGATTGCATCTTTGATTCTCTGTGGCTGATAAACGTTTAAATGCTGTTCTAAGGCACGTATCTTGACCTCAGGCATTTTCAATTCCTGTTTTCTTCCTGCCTTTTTATCCGGTTGTGTAACGACACCAATCACTTGATAGCCATCTGCAAGGATCCTATCTAACATAGAAACCGCAATGTCCGGTGTCCCCATAAATAAAATTTTACATTCTTTCATACCATCACCTCTGTTAGCCTATTATAGCAAATCTCATCCGAAAATACTATCAAAGATATCAGAAAAAGCAGTTACAGAAGTATGAATGGTATCGATCACAAATTCACTGGAACTTTTTGCGAAAGAACTAGCTCGATTCTCTTTGATTTCATTCAGACCTGTTGCCTCTATTTGTTGTTTTACGATATGATTTTGTGCGATATCATCTTCGAAAGCATCTACCTTTTGTTCCATGGAATAGCTCGATTTTGTATCCTCTTGTTCTTTGATATAATTTCCGATCGATACCAATAATAGAATCAGAATTGCATCTGCGAGAAACCGCTTCATCGTCATCCTCCTTTCATCAATAGATCATAAATACCATCCGCAAGTACGCTCGTTGTATTGGTGATTTCTTCAAAGCTATTTACCTCAGCGCCAACTTCTATCAAGACGATATTCTTTGCTACTTGTTGATTATAATATGCCTCTCTTGTCATGACACCTTTCATGATACCATTGACCTTCTTGTTCATTATGTCAGTTAGTGTCGAGGATATTTGTGTGGAAGAATCTGCATAGGTTGCGAGTCCTCCTACTACCATCATTGCTTTTGCATATGTTTTTCCATTTGCTTCTAATATGCTTGCTTCTCTTGGAATGCTATCTCGATGCAAATCAATGCACAAATCAAACCCTCCGTAATTGACCAAAGCATCTTGTAAAAACTTATTAGAGACAAAATAGGATTGGTTATAATCCATACCATGCTCATTCATATACTTTTGAAAACTATGCGTTTCCAAAACAACCTTGATACCCTTTTTTTCCAGACGAGCTCCTAAATCTGCGGCAGCATCCATGACGCCTTTACCATCGTTATATTCCTCTCCCTGGTGGGTATCATAAATGTAAACGGTCTTACTTTCCTTACTTTCCTCTTTTTTGGGAGTTGGCACTACAACCGGATTTTCTTGTGTTGTTTCTACCTTGACCACTTCTTTGTCTTGTTTGCTTTTTTGTTTTTGATACGATAATACATTCAATTCATCCTTTAAGGATATGGATGGATCCACTGTTTTGTTTGTATAGGCGAGCGTCTTGATATCAGCCTGACTCAAAAGTGTAAATAGCGTATCATAAAAGGGTGTTACATAAAAGATCAGCCCGATCAAGGCCAGCTTTGCGATGATTTTCCACGTTGATTTCATAGACATCCCTCCACTAACAACATATGAAAAAAGAAGAACAATCATGTCCTTCTTGTAAACAATTGTACAATCTTATTACCGTTTATAAATTCATAAAATCGGGATGTAGAAAACGATTGATGCTTTGTGAAACGATATAGACAAGCTGCTTTAATTCATCATCCATTGACTTTGGTGTTACGACCAAATCAAGTCGCTTTTTATCATATAAATAGGAAAACACACGTTCTCTGTCGATTTCCGCCTCATCCAACGCCTCTTTTAAAATAGCACCGACACTTGTGACCGTTGCTACGCCAATAGAAATCACCGGTACATGCAATGTTTCTTCGCTCAATGCCATTCGATGATTCCCAACACCACTTCCGGGTTGAATACCGGTATTGTTTATTTGTACCACACGATTGATCCTTGAAATATTCCTAGTAGCTAGTGCATCCATTGCGATGATAAGGTCCGGTTGATATTGTTTAGCCACACTTTCCACGATCGTCATGGATTCCAAACCGGTCTGTCCCATTACTCCCGGTGTCAATACCGCTACATTACGTGTTCCTTTCAAAAGTTCTGTACGCTCATTGGCATATAAATGTGCGGTCACAAGTATTTCTGATGCCGCCATGGGACCAAGAGCATCACTGGTGATCATCCGATTACCAAGTCCTACCACAAGAATTTTTTTCAAAGAAAGCTTCATATGCTCTTTCATATGATTGAGATTTTCTACGATAGCATCGATTGCTTCTTCTCGAACAACATGATCATCCATTTGTTGAAATTCAATGGATACATATTCTCCTATCGCTTTATGAAAACTATTGTCCTCCTTTAACACTTTGATATAATTGCTTCTAATATGGTCATTTCTTTTCTCAATATGCTCATAGGCATCCTCTTTTGTATCCAAGGTAATGATTTCATCAGCAAAATCACTTCTTAACGTATATTTCGACATGTTTTTATTCACCTCTTTGTATAGTATGTCTTTTTTTCGCCATCATATTGCTTTTTCAAAAGGTTTTTGTTATAATTTATTGGCAATTGAAAATTAGGAGGTGTAATCATGCCACAGATCCAATCACAGAAAAAACGTGTAAAAACTAATAACAAAAGAAACTTGGCTGTAAGTTCACAGAAATCTGCATTGAGAACAGCAATCAAAAATGTATTGGCTGCTATCGAAGCAAAAGATGTTGAAGCCGCAAAAGCTGCTTACAATGTTGCAAGTAGTAAATTAGATAAAGCTGTTGCGAAAGGAATCCACCATAAGAACTACGCAACAAGACAGAAATCACGTCTGGCTAAAGCAATCAACGAAATTGCTGCATAAATGATCGATCGGATGATCGATTTTTTTGTATGCTTTTTTTTATAATTCTGTTATACTATTCGTAGAAATTGAGGGATCTTATGAAGAAAGTGTTTAGCATGCTGTTATGTTTGCTGCTTCTTTGTTCCTGTAGCGCAACTAAAAAAGATGATATTGATGCCGCTAGCGCCTATGCAAAAGAATATCAAGGCTTTAGCTATTACCGTGATCAGCTTAATGAGAAGGAACAAACCATTTATGATACTATTTATTATCACCTTAGCAAACATGACCAATCCTTTGGTGTTGAGGCAGATGATAAAGACACACTCTTTGATCTATATGAGTATGTGTTGGCAGATCATCCGGAAATTTTCTGGGAAGATGGTAGCAATGTATCTTACACCACCTCTTCCATTGGTGATAAAACGGTATTTGAAGTATATGCCAGTAACACCTTTAGCTTAAAAGAGATTCAACATTATGAAAAGCAATTAGACGAAGTCACGAAAGGAATCCTTGCCAAAGTTGCTCAATTAGATCATGATTATGAAAAAGTGAAATATATTTATGATTATGTCATAGACCATACAACCTATCAAGAAAACAGCATGTATAATCAAACCATTCTAAGTGTCTTTCTATACCAATCCAGTGTATGTGCAGGCTATGCCAAAAGCATTCAATATCTGTTAAATAAAGCCGATATTCCTTGTACTTATCTATGGGGCGGTACCACGTATTCACAAGAAGACCATGCATGGAACCTTGTGAAAATGGATGGTGATATCTATTATTTGGATGCTACCAACGGTGATCAAGATGATGAGCAATTAGATGAACGTTGGCGTTATAGTTTCTTTAGTATGACAAGTTCACAGATGTTAGCATTGTATCATCCGGATATTGATTATATGGAAAGCACAGCATTAAAAGATAACTATTTTTATCGAAATGATGCTTATCTTGATACTTCGAATTTACAGGATATTCAACGTCTGTTATCCAAAGAGGCACACAATGACCACCCTACATTGATTTTTCAATGTGAAACAAATAAGGTATGTGATACATTAAATGAAACATTACAAGATGGCAACACCTTATTTGATTTGGCACAAAAAGAAGGCATCATTGCTCAATCCTATCAAAGCTATCATCAAAAAGAAACCAATACATGGATGTATCAATTAAAATGATGACAAAAAAGCAATCACTTAGGATTGCTTTTTTATAATAATCTGACAATATCATTCCATGTCGCAAACAACATCAACGCAACGATTGCGACGAGCCCTATTGTCATAATAATATTTTGTACTCGTTCACTTAACTTTCTTCCTATGACCATTTCAATCAAGAGGATAAAAATTCTTCCTCCATCAAGAATCGGAATAGGTAACAAATTAAAGATACCAACATTCACTGACAGCAAGCCCACAAATGCTAATGTGGTCAAGAAGCCTGTTTGGGTAATTTGATCTGTTAATTTATAAATACCGACAGGCCCACTTAAATTGTTTAAGCCAACCCCTTGTATTAACTTTCCTAATGAGGAAATGATTGAGGTTACACTATCTACCATTTTCTGTGTACCGTATGGTATAGATTCCAATAAACTGATTTCTTTGATATCCTTATATTCATGATAAACACCGATTTTATACATATTCTCTTCTTTATCAAAAACTGGTGTCATCGTAATATCTAACTGTTTCCCTTCACGCATTACGGTAAAGGTCGTTTCTCCTGGATAATATTGCATAAATTCTGTAATGTCATCAAATGTTTTTGGTGTTATACTTTCTTTCCCGTTGCTCACCTTGATGATTTCATCATCTACTTTCATACCGGCTTTTTCCGCAACACTGGTTTCAGTAAAACTGGATACCATTGGTTTCCCTGGGATTGCTACTTTTCCTTGATATGCTGTAATACCAATGAAAATAACCCATGCCAAGATGATATTCATGAAAGCTCCGGCAGCCATAACAACGATTTGTTTCCATCGTTTGATTCCATTGATGGTTCGTTCAAATGGGATATCCAATTCTTCCTCATCTTCACTACTACCGCCTTCTAATGGCGCATCTTCATCTCCAGCCATGGCCACAAACCCACCAATTGGCAATAATCTGATAGACCATGCTGTTTCTTTCATCTGTTTTTGGTAAATGATCGGTCCCATACCTATGGAGAACTCTCTACAATATACACCAAAATGCTTAGCGGCAATCAAATGCCCCAATTCATGTATAATAATAATGACACTTAAAATAAGTATAAAATAAATAATTGTTACGAAATTCATTCGCTCGCTCCTTTCCATGCCTGTCTTACAAATTCACGTCCAAAGTGATCTGCATCGATAATATCCTGCAGGCTTGGATGTTCTATATAGGTTGCTGCCTTTACTGCATCTTCAATCAAGGTTTCTATTTCAAGGAAAGAAATTTTATCTTGTAGGAATAATGCCACAGCTTCTTCATCAGCACCATTCATAACAGCACCTAGATTACCACCTTTTTTTCCTACTTCAAAAGCTAGTCCTAACAGTGGATATCGTGTTGTATTCGCCACTTCAAAATGAAGCGTAGGATGATCCATAAAGTTAAATGGCTCTTCTTGTGGCATATCTAATCGTCTTGGATAAGATAAGGCATACTGAATCGGCAAGCGCATATCCGCAGTACCAAGCTGTGCCATGATGGCATGGTCTTGATATTGTACCATAGAATGAATCACACTTTCACGATGAATCAGCACTTCGATATTTTCATAAGGAACATCAAATAAATAATGTGCTTCTATCACTTCGAAACCTTTATTCATCATAGTTGCAGAATCAATGGTGATCCTACCTCCCATATTCCAATTGGGATGCTTCAATGCCTGTGCTACGGTTACATCCTTTAATTCTTCTCTACTTTTATCTCGAAAGCTTCCACCACTTGCCGTGACGATCAACTTATCGACATCTTTCATCTGATTGCCTTGAAGACATTGAAAGATGGCAGAATGTTCACTATCGATCGGATATAACGTAACATTGTATTTAGCCAACTCTGCTTTTACGATAGGCCCTCCAGCCACTAAGGTTTCTTTATTGGCAAGAGCGATCATCTTTTGATTTCGAATCGCAGCAAGTGTCGGAAGCAAGCCACGAAAGCCAACAATTGCATTTACAAAGACATCATAATCAGATAAGGAAGCAAGCTTACACAACCCTTCCTCACCATCAAAAAAAGTGATATTTGCATATTGTTTTTGCAAATGTTCTCTATCTTCCTGTCTTGCAACACAAACATATGTTACATCCGGACAAACTTGTAATAGCTCAATAAGCTTTTTGATATTATGCCCAGCACTTAATCCTATGATTGAAAACTCATTTCTATGATGATTTACGACATCGATCGTCTGTGTTCCAATGGAACCGGTCGCACCTAATAATACTAATTTTTTCATAATGATAACACCACCAATATAAAGTCAAAACATATAAAATTAAACACAAGGGAATCTACACGATCTAAAACACCACCATGTCCCGGTAGCAAATCACTGAAATCTTTGATTTGAAAACAACGTTTGATTGCACTAAAAGACAGATCTCCTATCTGTCCTGTAAAAGGAAGAACCAAACTTGCCAATAGCATATGCGTTAAACCCATATTAGGAATCAAAAAATAAGCAAATGCAAAGGATAACATAGCACCAAACAGCCATCCGCCAATGGCACCTTCCCATGTTTTCTTAGGTGATATACGAACATTTAGTTTATGACTTCCTAAAAATCTTCCACAAAAATATGCGGCAGTATCACATACATAGGTTGCGACGATGATCAGCCATACATACAAGGGATCCAATTGATAGATATCTAAAAAGGATGTCGCAATCATATAAAAGAAAGTGATATAAGTAATACAAAGAAACCCATCCTTTGCATGAAAAGCATCTGTAAACACAGGTATAGATAAAAACACAAGAGCAAATACGCCTAATAATGATACAGATAGTTTTTGATTGCCAAAGGTCAAGATAAATACGCAGAGAATAGCCAAAGGTTTGATAACGATCGGCCAAGCTCCCTTATGTTCCGTTAACCCTAATAATTCGATTCCACCCGCAATTATGATAAAAGAAATAAGTAAAAAGATAAGCCATCCACCATATAAAAGCGGAGGAATGACACATGCTAAGATCAACAACGCAGTTAATATTCTGGTTTTCATATCATAATCCCCCAAATCTTCTTTGTCGATGATTAAATTCATCAATTGCCTTATTCAATTCATCTTCATCAAATTCCGGCCATGGAACCGGTGTAAAGATCAATTCCGCATAAGCAAGTTGCCACAAAAGAAAATTACTGATACGTAGTTCTCCACTTGTTCGTATCAATAGATCCAGCTCAGGAAAATCAGTTGTCATCATATACTTTCCAAATGTTTCTTCATCAATGTCTGCATCGACAACACCATGAATGACATCTTGCGCATATGCTTGTGCTGCAAGAGTAATTTCTCTTCTTGATCCGTAATTGATTGCGATACACAAGTTTAACCCTGTGTTCTCTTTCGTTTGTTCTACCGCATCCAAAATAACTTTTTTCGTTTCAGCGGGAAAACGTTCTAATTCTCCAATAAAAGAAACTTTGATATTTCTTGCTTTTAGATCTTTGATATATCGATTAAAAAACATTTTTGGTAGCTTACACAAATAATCTACCTCACTCTCAGGTCGTTTCCAGTTTTCTGTTGAAAATGCATAACATGTCAATACTTTTACACCTAGATCATTACATGCAATTGCGATTTTCCTTATCATTTCTGCTCCCTGCTTATGACCAGCAGTTCTTGGCAGTCCTTTTTTCTTAGCCCATCTTCCATTTCCATCCATGATGATGGCGATATGCTGCGGGATCACTCTTCCTTCCATAACAGCCAACCTCCTAAACAATATCACAGCTACGTGAATAGTCATTGGTATTATACCATAAAACAAAGCGTTTCTATACGTAAAATCATCCAATAACTGACAAAAAAGGACATTTGTAACACAAATGCCCTCTTTTCTTAAACTTTCATGATTTCTGCTTCTTTTGCCTTTACAGCTTCATCAATTGCTTTGACGAATTTATCTGTAATTTTCTGTACTTCTGTTTCCATTTCTTTTTTATCATCTTCTGTATATTCTTTATCTTTTTTAATGGCATCCATACCTTCACGACGTACATTACGTACTGCGATTTTAGCTTCTTCACCAAATTTACCGGCATGTTTTGCCAATTCCTTACGACGTTCCTCAGTCAAAGCAGGTACATTCAAACGAATGACATCTCCATCATTTTGTGGTACAAGACCAACATCGCTTGTAGAAATCGCACGCTCGATATCTTTTAAAATACTTTTGTCATAAGGTTTGATCACTAGCTGTCTTCCTTCTACAACCTTGATACTTGCCATTTGGTTGATTGGTGTAGGACTACCATAGTATTCACACTGTACATGATCAAAAATTGCTGCATTCGCCACACCTGTGCGAAGTGTTTTTAAATTTTCTTCTAGAGCTGCAACCGCTTTTTCCATTTTATGATTCATTAAATCTAACAATTCCATTGTTTTAGTTCCTTTCTTTTGAAATCACAGTGCCTGTAATTTCGCCTTTCACTGCTTTTAAAATATTGCCATGTTCATTCATATTAAACACAACAAGATCAATATCATTATCCATACACATGCTTGTTGCTGTTGTATCCATAACAGCAAGCCCTTCCTGAATCAGATCCATATAAGTCAAAGTATCATATTTTACAGCATCAGGATTAGTTTTAGGATCTGCATTGTATACGCCATCTACTCCATTTTTAGCCATCAAGATCACATCAGCTTTGATTTCGCTTGCACGAAGTGCCGCTGTTGTATCTGTAGAGAAATAAGGATTTCCTGTACCAGCGCCAAAAATCACAACACGATTTTTCTCTAAATGACGAGTAGCACGTCGAACAATAAATGGTTCCGCAACCTTTTGCATTTCAATTGCCGTCTGTACTCGTGTAGGAACACCTTCCTGTTCCAAAGCACTTTGTACAGCAAGTGCATTGATAACTGTTGCAAGCATTCCCATATAATCTGCCTGTACACGTTCGATACCCATCGTTTCTGCCATCTTACCACGAATGAAATTTCCTCCGCCAACGACAATTGCCAGATCTACACCCAACTCATGAACTTCTTTCAATTCCTGTGCCAGGGATTTTAATATCTGGGGATCAAAAGAATTACCTGGAGAAGAAAGAGCTTCCCCACTCAGCTTTAACAATACTCGTTTGTACATATCACATCCACCTTCGTTTACTTTCCGGAATTAAATCCTCTATGTATTATTATAAAGAAAAAGCTTACAAAAGAAAAGAATAAATTACATCTTTCCTTAAAAAAAGGACACGAGTTGTGTCCTATTTACCAAATGCTTGGCTCATTACTTCTTCAGCAAAGTTATCTTCACGTTTTTCGATACCTTCACCTACGTTGTAACGAATGAAGCTTACAACTTCAGCCTGGCTTTCTTTCAAATACTGAGCAACTTTCTGATCAGGATTCAAGAAGAATTCTTGTTCTACCAGACAAGAGTCTTTTAAGTTCTTGCTAACTTTACCTTCGATGATACCAGCCAATACCTTTTCAGGTTTGTTAGCTAGTTTTTCATCGTTTTTCACGATTTCGATTTGAACTTTTCTTTCGTGTTCTACAACTTCAGCAGGCATTTCATCACGAGATACATACTGAGGAGCCATACTTGCTACCTGCATTGCGATATCTTTCGCAACTTTTGCATCTTCTTTTCCTTTTAATACAACAAGTGCAGAAATTTTTCCACCCATGTGCATATAAGAACCGAAGAATTCATCATCAGCTTTTTCTACAACAGCGATACGACGAAGACTGATTTTTTCTCCGATCGTAGCAGTAGCAGTTGTTACCATATCAGCAACAGTTACACCATCAAGCGTACAAGCCAATGCTGCATCTAAATCAGCTGGTTTCTGAGTTAACAATACGTTTTGGATATTGTCTAATAAGCCAAGGAACTGTTCGTTCTTTGCAACAAAGTCAGTTTCTGAATTTACTTCAAGAACGACACCCACATTGCCATCTACAGCAACACGAGTCAAACCTTCAGCAGCAATACGGTCGCTTTTCTTAGCAGCCTTTGCAATTCCTTTTTCACGTAACCAGTCAATGGATTTTTCCATATCCCCGTCACATTCTGTCAATGCTTTTTTACAGTCCATCATTCCTGCGCCTGTTTTTTCACGCAGTTCTTTTACCATTTGTGCAGTAATCATCTGTATCTTACCTCCCTTGATTATTCAGCAGCTTTTGTTTCAGCTGGTTTTGCTTCTGCAGCAGCTTCTGTGTTAGCTGTTGCTTCTGCTGGTCTTACGTTTTCACGTTTTTGGTAAGGTGCTCTAGCTCCACGTCCATTGTTGTTACGGTTACGGTCATATGGACGACGGTTTCTTCTTTCTTCATTTCTCTGACGACGACGTCTTTCGTTTTCAGCGATTTGTTCTTCTACGTTGATGATAACATCTTTCATAGTTACATCAGTTTCGTTTTCATCTACATTGTGAGCAACGCTTAACAATCCGCCTTTTGCTTCAACGATAGCATCAGCCATCAATGTTGTGATCAATTTCACTGAACGAATAGCATCATCATTAGATGCGATTGGGTAATCTACCATTTCTGGATCACAGTTTGTATCTACCATTGCAAATACAGGGATACCCAATTTTTTAGCTTCTGCAACTGCATTGTGTTCTTCTTTTGGATCGATTACGAACAATGCATTTGGAAGTTTCTTCATTTCTTTGATACCACCTAAGAAGTTTTCCAATTTTGTTTTTTCTTTTTTGATCTGAGCAACTTCTTTCTTAGGGTATACATCTAATACGCCACTAGCTTCCATTTCTTCGATTTCAACAAGACGTTTTACACGTTTTTGAATCGTACGGAAGTTTGTTAGCAATCCACCAAGCCATCTCTGGTTAACAAAGAAGCTTCCTGAACGAAGTGCTTCTTCAACAACTACAGCCTGAGCTTGTTTTTTAGTTCCTACGAATAATACCTTACCGCCTTTTTCAGCGATATCTTTCATTGCAGCATATGCAGTTTCAATCTGTTCCATTGATTTCTCAAGGTTGATAATATAAACTCCATTTCTGCTTGCGTAGATGTTTGGTTTCATTTTAGGGTTCCATCTACGTGTCTGATGTCCAAAGTGCACACCAGATTCCAATAATTTTCTCATTGTAACTACTGACATTTTAATATCCTCGCTTTCCGTTGTACCTCCATCATTTCAAACCATAGCAACTTATCATCACTGATCAATGCAGCTAAAGCACGGGCTATGCGAATCCATGATGTGTGTATTGGTGCTTTTCTTGTTCGCACCGTTGGTTATTATACCATAGTTTTTTATACATTCAAATACTTTTCCATAAATTTCTTATCATTTTGCCCTTGGATGTGCGTCCTTGTAAGCTTTTTTCAAACGCTCCTGACTCACATGGACATAAATCTGGGTAGTTGAAAGAGAAGAATGCCCCAAAAGTTCTTGTACAAACCTTAGATCTGCACCATGATCCAATAGATGCGTTGCGAAACTATGACGAAACATATGAGGGTGGATATGAATGGAAAGTCCACTATTTTTTGCCGCAAGTTCCATACGATATTGTACCCCTCTGGAAGTCATTGGAGCGCCACGTTGATTCACAAACACGATACCATGCTCCTGATTCACCCACTTATCACGAACCTTTGTGATATAAAGTTGTAATCTGATCCCTGCCTCATCAAAAAACGGAACGATTCTTTCCTTATTTCCTTTTCCTATGACGTGTACGATTTGATCTACCATATCAATATCCTCTAGCCGTAATGCGATCAATTCACTTACACGTAAACCACACGCATACATCATCTCAAACATGGCTCGATCACGAATGGTTGCGTCATCTTGTTGATCCAAGGAATTCAAAAATACGTCCATTTCATCTTGAAACAAAAATTCCGGAATTCGTTTTCCTATCTTTGGTGATTTCAAATAAAGAAAAGGATTGCTCTTGACCCCGATGTAGTCATTCAGATAACGAAAAAAAGAACGAAGAGAGGACAATTTTCTTGCAATGGTTGAATTTTTCACCGTGCCTCTTGTCCCCATCTTCATTCTTAACGCAGCAACATAATTCATAACGACCATGCGATCTACATCATCCAAACGATCAATACTTTCACTACTCAAAAAATCATAAAACTCGAGAATATCTCGTCGATAAGCCTCTAACGTATGTACGCTTCCGGTATTCATAGAAGAAACATGATCTAAGAATCGATTCAAATAAATCGCAAAAGTATCTTGTGCTTCCATTACTCTACAAACGATTCCTTATAAGATGCTACAACATCCAATGCTTGTTTCGCAAATGCTTCTTTTCGATCCTTTTTCTTTACCTTTCCTTCTAATCTCATGATACCGAAATTAGCGTTCATCGGTTGAAAATAGGACGCACTTGCATGCGTAATGTAATTTGCCATGGAACCTATCACACAAGTATCTGGTAGCACCACAGGTGCTTTCCCTTTCATGATATTTGCCATATTCAATCCAGCCAACAAACCACTGGCAGCACTCTCCACATAACCTTCTACACCAGTTAACTGTCCCGCAAAAAACAAGTCATCTCTTGTAATGTGCTGATAAGTTGGACGTAGTACCTTAGGTGCACATAAATAAGAATTACGATGCATAACTCCATAACGAACGATCGATACATTTTCTAATCCCGGAATCATGGATAAAATACGTTTTTGTTCTCCCCATTTCAAATGCGTCTGAAATCCTACCACATTATACAAAGATGCAACAGCATTATCTTGACGCAGTTGAACTACTGCATAAGGTAGCGTACCATCTGGACATTCTAAACCAACCGGCTTCATAGGTCCAAACAGCAAGGTTTTCTTACCCCGTCTCGCCATTTCTTCAAACGGCATACAACCTTCAAAATAAGTTTCCTTTTCAAATTCATGAAGCTCTGCGGTTTGCGCATGGATCAGTGCATCATAAAAAGCTTCGAATTCTTCTTTGTTCATCGGACAGTTGATATATGCAGCTTCTCCTTTATCATATCTAGATTTGATATAAGCCTTATCAAAATTGATACTATCTTTTTCAATGATCGGTGCAGCGGCATCATAGAAATGAAAATAATCCTCATGTGTATACTCTTGAATGGAAGCAGCTAACTTTTGACTTGTCAAAGGCCCACTTGCAATGATCACAGGACCATCCATGATATGATCAACTTCTTCATATACAACTTCTACCAAAGGATGTTGCTTTAACGTATCACTCACCGCTTGAGCAAAGCCATCACGATCTACTGCCAAAGCACTACCTGCCGGTACACGATGCTCATCTGCACAGCGCATGATCAAAGAATCCAATTGACGCATTTCTTCTTTCAATATACCAACGGCATTATTCAAAGAATCCGAACGAAGAGAATTACTACAAACCAATTCCGCAAATCGATCGCTTCGATGTGCAGGAGAAGAAACCTTTGGTCTCATTTCGATAAGGCGCACCGGTATACCACGTTTGATTAATTGATAACAAGCTTCACTACCTGCCAAGCCAGCGCCGATGATGGTTACCTTTTCCATTAAGCTTCCTCTTTCTTTTCTTCAGCTTTCTTTGCTGTTTTCTTCACAACCTTTTTGGTCGTCTTTTTCACTGTTTTCTTTGCTGCTTTCTTTTCTTCTTTTTCCTTTTCTTTTTTCGGATCTTTTTTGATATAGCGACATTTCGGATAATTGCTACACCCTACAAAAGTTGTACCGAAACGAGATTTTCTTTGAACCAGCTCATTTCCACATTCCGGACACATTTCGCCTGTAGGAACCGGCTCCTCTTTCGGTTTATTGCTCTTGATATATTTACATTCCGGATAATTACTACAAGCCAAGAAAGAACCATAACGACCTTTTTTTGCCACAAGCTTACTGCCACACTTTGGACAAACCTCATCTGTGGCATTTTCTTCCTCATTTTCTGCTTTTGTATAACGACAAGTCGGAAAATTGATACAAGAAATGAATTTACCATATCTTCCTACACGATACACCAATTCGCTTCCACATTCCGGACACATCTCTCCGGTACGTTCCAGCTCTTTTTTCTCCATATTCTCATATGCATTCTCAAGCAAAGGCTCAAATTCATTATAAAATGTTCGCACTTCTTCAATATTATCTCTTGTTCCAGATGCAATTTCATCCAAGTGATGTTCCATATTGGCAGTATAAGAAACATTGATGATCCCACTAAAGAATTCTTGTAGCTTGGTATCTGTCAATTCTCCTTGTTCACTTGGGAAGAACACCTTAGTTTTACTTCCCTCGCTGGCACGTTCTAAAGAAACATAGCCTCTAGCTTGTAAGGTATCGATGATGATTGCATACGTACTAGGTCTTCCGATTCCTTTTTCTTCAAGATCCTTGATCAATCTAGCCTCACTATAACGAAGTGGTGGCTCTGTAAAATGTTGTTTTCCTTCTAATTCAACATCTTTAAGGATTTCCTGTTCTACTAATGCCGGTAACATTTCATCTTTTACCGTTTCATAAGCGTTGTAAATCTTTAAATAACCATCAAAGGTCAAAATGGAACCATTGGCACTGAATTCACAACCATTGCTCACGATTTGTGCATTGACAACATCAGATTTACTTGGCGCCATCAAAGATGCTAGCGTTCTCGCATAAATTAATTTGTATAGCTTATATTGATCATTTGTCAAATATTCCTTCACTGCATCCGGAGTGTTCCATACATTAGTCGGACGAATTGCCTCATGAGCATCCTGAGCATTCTCACTGTTTTTCTGACGTGCCTTTCCCTTATATTCTTTTCCATACGTCTGTTCGATATAATCCTCTGCATCCTTCACGAATACATCAGATAATCTTGTAGAGTCGGTACGCATATAAGAAATCAAACCTTCAGGGGATCCTCCGGCCAAGGCAATACCTTCATATAACTTTTGTGCGATCTGCATTGTCTTTTTAGCACCAAAACCAAGTTTCGTGCTAGCTTCCTGTTGTAAGGTAGATGTAATAAATGGCATCTTTGCTTCTTTTTTACGAACTTTCTTTTCGATGCTTTGCACAACAAAATCCTGTTGACAACGCTGAATGATCGTATCAACTTCTTCTTGTGTCTTTAATTCCGCTTTTTTACCATCCACACGATTTAAGGATGCACGAAATTGTTTTCCATCCTTTTCGATATTGGCAGCCAATGTCCAATATTCTTCGCTTTTAAATGCTCGGATTTCATTTTCACGCTCTACGATCAAACGCAAAGCAACGGATTGCACACGCCCTGCACTTTTACTTTTGATTTTGCTTTGTAATAGTTTGCTAAGTTTAAATCCAATGATACGATCCAACATACGACGAGCCTCTTGCGACTTCACCAGATCCTGATCGATCTTTCTTGGATGTTGAAATGCCTCAGTAACAGCATTCTTTGTGATTTCATGGAAGATGATACGATTATCTTGGTCCATATCCAGATCCAAGACATTCGCTAAATGCCATGCAATCGCTTCTCCCTCACGGTCAGGGTCACTTGCCAAATAAACTTGATCACTTTTTTTCGCAAGTTCTTTTAATTCTTTTACGACCGCTTTTTTATCCGTACTGATTTTATAGGTTGGCTCAAAATCGTGATCCACATCGATTCCCAGCCCTCCCTTGCCTGTTGTCGCAAGGTCACGAATATGTCCTTTAGAAGATACGACATGAAAGTCTTCTCCTAGATATTTTTCTATTGTTTTAGATTTGGAAGGTGATTCCACAATTACTAAATTTTTCATTACAGCCTCCTAGCATAAAATATACGTATCCTATTATTAGCGTATATTTCCGATTTGTCAAACATTTTATTTTAAATATCACGAATATCATCCTCATCCACCAAAATATTCGCTCCTTGAGAAATCAATAGATTACAGCCTTCTCCCTCTTTTTTCATAAAGTCATGTGGTACACAATAAATAGGAATATCCAGTGCCAATGCTTCATTTACCGTAATCAATGTTCCACTTCTTTTTTTGGCTTCAATCACAACCAGACAATCACTTAATCCTGCAAGAATACGATTGCGCCATGGAAAGTGATAAGCTAATGGCTTACTCCCTTTGGGATACTCGCTTATCAAAAGATGATGCTGCGCAATTTGGCGATATAGCCATTCATTTTCTTTGGGATAACAAATATCCAAACCGCAACCGATCACCGCTATTGTATTACGATCCAATGCATAGCGATGTGCCAATCCATCCACTCCTTTTGCTAATCCTGAAACAATGGTATACCGTTTTTTTACTTCATTTGTGATTTTCACGCACATGTCTCTACCAAATACACTGGTATCCCGACTCCCGATAATTCCACAACCATCATTTTTCGCCAAAGAAAGATTACCTTCATAAAACAATACCCATGGCGCATATTGTAGCCTTCTTAATTTCATTGGATATTGGGCATCTAATATGGTAACGTAATTCCCTTGATAAGTGATTGGCTCCCAAGGCTCCTCTTTTTCGATTGCTCGTTTGATTCTTTGATAATTGCCATCATACTTGACGGCATAGTACAAAAGTTGTTCTCTCATTTTCATTACCTCCTATTATTCTATACGTATAAAAGAGGCGAAAATCCTAAATTTTATAAAAAAACAAGTATATTTTAGAAATACACCTGTTTTTTCGTCTTTTTTATGTTTCTAAAGCTTGTGATAACCATTATTTTTTATGGTTGATCGTATCCTTGATGTTGTCTTTTAACCCTTTATCTGCATCATCGATCAAAATTTCTTTGGCACTGGTCAAAAGACTTGCCATATTTTGCAGTTCACTAGGAACCACAATTTTCGTTGCCTTACCATCCGCCATTTTTTCATAAGTTTCCAAGCTCTTCAAGCTCAAATATTCTTTTGTTGGATTTGCATTTTTGATCATTTCAATACCACGAGCCTGTGCTTCATAAATACGCTCCATCGCTTGTGCTTGCCCTTCTGCTTCGGCAATCATAGATTCTTTTTTCGCATTAGCACGAAGTACCATTGCTTCTTTTTCACCTTCTGCAGTTAAGATATTGCTTCGTTTATCACCTTCTGCACGAAGGATAGATTCACGACGTTCACGTTCTGCACGCATCTGTTTTTCCATAGCTTCTTGAATATCACGTGGTGGAATGATATTTTTGACTTCCACACGATTCACTTTGATGCCCCATGGATCGGTTGCTTCATCCAAGATGCTTCTCATTTTTGTATTAATAATATCACGAGATGTTAATGTTTCATCTAATTCCAAATCACCGATAATATTACGTAGTGTCGTTGCTGTTAAATTTTCAATTGCTGTAATCGGTCCGACAACCCCATACGTATAAAGTTTAGGATCCGTAATTGCAAAATATACAACAGTATCGATCTGCATCGTAACGTTATCTTTTGTGATAACAGGTTGTGGCGCAAAATCTTTTACAACTTCCTTTAAAGTCACCTTATTGGCAACACGATCCACAAATGGAATCAAGAAATGCACTCCGGTATTCCAAGTAGAATGATATGCTCCCAAACGCTCAATTACATATGCCTTAGCTTGAGGTACGATACGTACCAAATAAGCAAAGAAACCAATCAAAGCCAATGCTAATACGACCAATGCAATAATTGTAAATAAATTCATACATTACCCTTCTTTCTTTTATTTATGTGAAACTACTTTACGAACAAGTAGTTTAGCACCTTCAATAGCGATCACCTTAACATTATCATGTTCATCTATCACATCATGATCAACACTGACCGCACTCCAAATCGTCCCATTGACCTTAACCTCTCCCCATGTATCTTCACCGATCTGTTTCACAACCACGCCAATTTCGCCAATACAGCGATCACTGTTGGTTGCGACAGTATTACCACGAAGATAGCGAGAAGCCATCGGTCTAACGACTAGCATACTTACGATAGATACAATTGCGAATGCCCCAATTTGTAGCCATAACGGTAGATCTAATAATGCCAACAGAATTCCAATGACACCGCCAACGGCAAACCAAATACTAATCAAAGCAGTAGGTGTAATCAGCTCCAGCACAACTGCCGCAACACTGATACCTATCCAAATTAAGACCATCATAGTTTCACCCCTTGTCCTTAACAAGCTCATGGAGATCTGCAATCAGCATATTCTCCTCATCATCAAATGTTGCGCTAATTTTCAATCCATCAATCGGTGCATCGATCATTAACGATATTTCTTCAATGATTGCTTTATTTGAAATACGTGCATAGCCTTTCCCTACAGAAACCTTGTGGAGCTGTTCCAATGGAACCAAATTCAAATCAACCTCTCGTTTGGTTACCGGCTTGATTGCCAATTGAAACGTTTCCCTGTCGACGCCAATCATAGACCATCTTACATCCTTGAAGTAAGAAGCAGCACTGCTGTTTAGTGTAATATTGCTCGGATACAACGTAATTACTAATGTATAGACATTACCCTTGACCCATTCTAGCATACTGCCACCACCTTTCTTGGCTTCATTATATTATTTTTCTTATTTATTTGCAACTATTATTTTGCTAATTTCTTATTTTTCTTATTTTCTTTCAGATATCCAATACCAATTGATTCATTTCCGCAACCGGCCCATAACTTTTTCGATAGATTTTATCTATTACACCATATTGATGCATCGCCTCAATATGAGCTTTTGTCGGATATCCCTTATGCCTAGCAAAGCCATATTGAGGAAACTGTTTATCATATGCCTGCATGATACAATCCCTTGTTACTTTTGCTAAAATGCTCGCTGCCGCAATGCTCACGCTTTTTTGATCTCCTTTTACCAAAGAAATCACCTCTAAAGGATTGCCCGGAAGTGGCATGGCATCGGTCAATACCCCATCTGCCTCTTGAAACATCATACTAAGATCTTCCATCGTCTTTTGGGTTGCTCGATAGATATTCAAAGAATCGATCACATCCGGTTCTACGATTGCGATGTGATACTCACTGGCAAGTGCAATGATTTCACGAAACAACAATTTTCGTTTCTTTTCACTTACTTTTTTAGAATCATAAATTTCCTCATGAGAGAAGCCAGGAGGAAAGCTAACTGCCGCTACAACGAGAGGACCTGCAATCGGTCCTCTTCCTGCTTCATCTATTCCAATGATCTTCTTTTTTCCTTGTTGCCACCATGCAATTTCATATTCATTCTCACACTTCATCTGGTACCTCCCAGCTAATAGCGCCTAGTTTTTCATCTCTGATTTCTCTTAGAAACGTTTCGATGGTTCGCTTTTCATCTATTTCATCCTGATTTTTGAGGAAGCCTCGCTTCATAGCCACACGTTTCAACATAACATAAGGATCTTCGCATAACGCTACATCATACCGTTTGACCAAAAGCTCAGGTTTATTTTGAATCAAATAGCGCATTGCCCATGCCGCAATCTCTTCTAAAGGTAAAATTTCATCTCGAATAGCTCCTGTGATTGCAAGCAACACCCCAACGGTTTCATCTTCAAATTTTGGCCATAACACCCCAGGTGTATCCAATAATTCTAATTCTTGATTGACTTTTGACCATTGAAGAGAACGTGTAACACCTGGTCGATCCCCTGTTACCGCCACCTTTTTTTTCGCTATCCGATTGATAAAAGTACTTTTTCCTACATTGGGAACACCTACGACCATAGCACGAATAGCTCTGGGACGAATCCCTCTCTTGATCATTCGATCGATTTTAGCTTTCATCAAGGTCTTGCTCGCTGACACTACCTTTGGTGTAATATTTTCTTTTAAAATATCCAAGGCGATGACACTTGTCGTTTCATTGCTCAATGCCTTGATCCATTTTGCGGTAACCGCATCTTCAGCTTTGTCCTTTTTTGACAATATGATCAGTCTTGGCTTTTGACCGCATAATTGTTCGATCAATGGATTTTTGCTCGCATTCGGTATTCTGGCATCTCTTAATTCTATTACCATATCCACCATCTTCATGCGTTCTTGCATCTCTCTTTTGGCCTTGGTCATATGACCTGGAAACCATTGTATCCTAATTTTCTGTTCCTGTTGTTCCACCTGATACATACCTCACTTTCGATAAAGGAGCATAAACCAACACTCCTTTTGCTTTGATTTGACTTCGTTGAAATGCTCCTATACTTGGATTTCTGCTATCTAAGGAATGATTGCGATTATCTCCTACCACAAAATATTCATTTTCTCCCAATGTTACCGTATCCATATCTTGTGTAAAAACAGAAAGTCCGAGTTCTTTCATATCTTTTGTTTGATATTCTTTATCCAAAAAGGGTTCTTCAACCATTTGATCATTGATATATAATTTGCCATCTCGATAAGAAACGCTCTCTTTCGGAAGACCGATGACACGTTTTACCCACAACTCATTACTTTCCTCATGTTCTACAACCACAACATCAAAACGCTCTATTGATGTCAAATAGCTTGCCGCAACATTGATAAATACGGACTCCTTATCTTCTAGTAAAGGATACATGCTATTTCCTACAACTTCTTTTTTTCTTGCAATCAGCATAAAAAACATAAGGGCAACGACAATCGCTATCACTGCTACACGAAGCAACTCTAATAAATCAATTGTCAAGTCAGTTCTATCTCGTTTTGTTTGATTTCGTTTTTTCATATTTATCACTGCTTTCCTGCAATCAGCACAAAAATGCCACTTGCCTTAATGGAATCACGTTTAAAGGGACCGAATCGCCGAGAGTCATCTGATAGCTTTCGACTATCTCCCATAAGAAAATATTCATCTTCCTTTAATGTGACCGGCCCAAAATCATTGGTAAAAATACCTTCAAATTCTCTTGTTGTTTTCGCAAAATTATTATGTTCATTCGCAATATATGGCTCATCTAATGGGATTCCATCTATATATATCACATCATCCTTAGCATAAATCGTCTCGCCTGGTAAACCAATCACACGTTTGATCAACGTTCGAGTTGTTTTCGTGATGGCAGGGTCATAAGCTACAACGATATCATATCGTTCAATATCCAAAAATCTTCCTTGAAATGCATTACTTAACGCAAAACTTCCATCCGTTAAGGTAGGATACATGCTTCCTCCATATACACGAACAGGTTTGATTCCAAAGTTCACAACCGTATAAACAAGAACAAAGCACACCAAAAATATTTTCAATAAAGAAAATAAATTAGACGCAATTACTTTTCCTAATGTCTCTTTGGATTCCTCCGTGTGCCTGTTCTTTGAGCCAGCCATCTTTCATTCCTCCAGTAGGCGAATTAAGCTAATGAAAAAGCCGAGCAAATACCCGACTTTTTCCTTTACTAACGAATTTCTTTGATACGAGAAGCTTTACCTGAACGTCCACGTAAGTAGAATAATTTATTTCTTCTAACTTTACCGTTACGTACTACTTCAATTTTCTCAACAATTGGAGAATGGATTGGGAATGTTCTCTCAACACCAATCTGGTTAGAAATCTTACGAACTGTAAAGTTCTCAGCGATTCCTCCACCCTGTTTAGAAATTACCAAACCTTCGAAGATCTGGATACGGGATTTGTCACCCTCTTTGATCTTAACGTGTACACGTACGGTACTACCTGGTTTAAAGAAAGGTACATCTTTCTTTAATTGTGATTTCGTTACTTCATTTACTAACTGCATGTTCATAATTACGGCGCTCCTTTTCTATCATATATAACGTTGGGCTCATTCATCATTCATGATCAGCGGAACCTCGTGCCAATAGGCTATATCATAATAGCATAATCAGAGCACCTTTGTAAACAGTTTTTTCATTTTTTTACATTTCGTCAGATGCTTGTTTTTTTGGAAAGTTTACGGGTACTTTCTTGTCATTATCATATCATTTCCTATAGTAATTGAAAAGATATTTTCTAAAAATTAAGATATTTCAACATTCTTTGTATATCTTCTCTTATCATTGTTATTTTACTTTTTTCTATTTTCAGATTCTTTCCTGTCATGATGTAGGATGGAAACACTCTGATTTCACCATCCATATAGCGATCTTTTCTAAGTTTATATGTAGAACCAGCCGGTATGACACGCTTCTTTTTGTGTTTTCGGTTTAAATAGGTATATGTTTGAATCGCAGTATCTCCCATCAACATATATACTTTCACATTTGGAAATTGTTTTAATTCTTCTTCCAATTGATCAGCATATCGTTGTAGTAGTTCTTTTGTTATGTTTGTTTCAGACTTAGGCTTCTTACATACATTGGTAAAATAAAATCCCAACTCTTTTAGCTGTATCATTTCTTTCCCTTCTAAAGACGTACCCTTAAATAATGCCTTCACACTATTCGCATATTCTCCATCTTCCTTTCCATAAAAATCATCTTGATCATTCATGGGTGCACATTCATTCACAAAAACTACAACGATGTTATCTTCCATATCATCATCTCCTTATAGATATGACTTTAGTATAACACAAGAAAGCTGACATCTTATGTCAGTATAGAAAAAGAAATCACGCTTTTTCTTCCATGATTTCCTTCATTAGTTTTGTTTCTTCTTTTGTAAAGGTACGATGTTCCAATAAGTCAGGGCGCTTCTCCATCGTGCGAAGTAGCGATTGTTTTAATCGCCATTTACGAATATTAGCATGATGTCCGCTTAACAATACATCAGGGACACGTTTTCCATCATATTCGATTGGTCTGGTATATTGGGGATATTCTAATAATCCGTTCTCGAAGGAATCATCTTCATGGCTTTCACTAAGAATGACTCCATTCAACAGACGAATGATTGCATCACTGATGACCAAGGCAGCAGCCTCTCCACCTGTCAAAACAAAATCGCCCAAGCTTACTTCTATATCTACATAATCACGGATTCTCTCATCAAAGCCTTCATAATGGCCGCACAAAAGGATCAAATGCTCGAATTGCGCAAATTCATGAGCCGTCTGTTGTTGAAAGGTTTTCCCTTGAGGAGACATCATCACAACCACACTGCGTTCAGTGCGAACCGCTTTGATACAATCCACGATTGGCTGACAGGATAACAACATCCCCTGACCGCCACCACATGGTGTATCATCAACATGATGATGTTTATCTAACGTATATGCACGAAAATCTACTGTTTCAAAACTGACAAGATTGCGATCAATTGCTCGTTTGATGATAGAGGTTGAAATAAAGCTGTCAAAAAACTCAGGAAATAGGGTCAACACCGTTATTTTCATAATCCCTCCACCAGCTCTACATGAATTGTTTTCTCGGTTTTATCATATGCTTTGATAAATGCTTTCACATAAGGAATCAGATATTCTCGTTCTCCGCAAACACGAAGCACTGCATTCGCACCTGTTTCAATTACTTCTTTCACAACACCAAGTTTTGTATCATTGGTGTCATAGACCTCACAATCCATTAATTCAAAGAAATAGACTTCATCTTCTTCAAGTTCATGCAATTGATCTTCATTGATATAAAGAGAATTGCCTTTCCATCCTTCTACTGCATTGATATCTTCATACCCTTCAAAGCATACAAGCAAAAGATCCTTTTGTTGTCTAACATATTGGATCCTCAATGCTATGTCTTGATCATGATGATGCATATGAATCGTATTTCCTTTTTTAAATCGAATATCAGGGAAGTCCGTCAACGGCTTGATTTTCACTTCCCCTTTCAACCCATGTGTATTTACCAAAACACCAATTTTTATCTGTTTCATATAGTCCTCCAAAAAAAGGATGCGATTTGCATCCTAATAAGATTCGAATTTGATGGTGACACGTTTATCTTCCTTACGAGAAGCAACTGACATCATTTGACGAATGCTGGTAGCCATCATTCCACGACGCCCGATCAAACGAGCAACATCCTCACTGTTTGCGTAAACATACAATAGAATTTCGTTATCATCTAGACTATCCATCTGCTTAACAGACACATTTGTCTTGTCTTCCACCATCGGTTTTACAAGATCCAATAAAACTTTTTCGTAATCAATCATGATTATTTAGCGTATTTTTCATCATGCAAACGTTTCATAACACCTTGTTTAGAAAGGATGTTACGAACAGTATCAGTTGGCTGAGCGCCATCTTTCAACCATTTAACAGCCAATTCCTCATTGATTGTTACGTTTGCAGGGTTTGTTGTTGGATTGTAAGTACCGATTGTTTCAATGATACGTCCATCTCTAGGTGAACGAGAATCTGCAGCAACTATTCTGTAAAAAGGTTTTCTTTTAGAACCCATTCTTTTTAATCTTAATTTAACAGCCATGTTATTTCCTCCTATTTATCTTATTACCTGTCTTAGTATACCATAGTTTTTTGTGGTGTCAAGTATTTTTACTTGACACTTTGTTTTTTTCTAAACAAAAAGCTTATCTCTCGTTATCCTTGAGTAACATAGGATCGGATAAGCTTTATCATCATTATCTGCGTTTCTTATTTTTCTTCATTGCCTTTTTCATCGCATGGGCTTGTTTCATGCCACCTAGGCCTCCCATTCCAGGCATACCTGGGATACCACCGCCTTTTGCCATGCTAGACATTTGTTTCATCACCGTTTTCATCTTTTCGTATTCACTGATACAACGATTTACATCCGCTACCGTTGTTCCACTACCTTTTGCGATTCGGTTCTTACGACTTGCTCGTAAGATATTAGGATTCTCTCTTTCTTCATGCGTCATACTCAAAATAATAGCTTTGCTTTTTTTCATTTTATTATCCGCTTTGGCTTCATCTACTTGACCCGCCATCTGTGAGAATCCCGGAATCAGCTTCATCATTCCACCAAGAGAACCCATTTTTTCAATCTGCTCATATTGAACCAACATATCTGTTAATGTAAATTGACCACTCATCATACGATTAGCACTCTTTGTACTGGCTTCGATATCCATTTTTTCTTGTGCTTGTTCCACTAAAGAAAGAATGTCACCCATACCCAAGATACGATCTGCCATACGGTCTGGATGGAATACATCTAAATCATCGATCTTTTCACCTAGACCAATAAATTTTACAGGAACATTGGTAATTGCTCGCACAGACAAGATTCCACCACCACGAGAATCACCATCTAATTTCGTCAACACTAGCCCTGTAACATCTAGTTGTTCATGAAAACTGTTCGCTACATTAACAATATCTTGTCCTGTCATTGCATCCACAGTTAAAAGAATATCATCAGGGTGTACGAAAGCTTTGATATCTCTAAGCTCTTGCATCAATTCTTCATCGATATGCAAACGCCCGGCAGTATCGAATATTACGGTATCATATCCATGTTCCAAAGCATATTCCATCGCTCTCTTTGCTGTTTCTAAAGCTTTGGTCTCTACACCCAAAGAGAATACTTCGATACCGATGGTTTCTCCCAATGTCTGTAACTGTTCAATTGCTGCAGGTCGAATAACATCACATGCCACAAGCAAAGGATTTCTACTTTGCTTTTTCTTAATAACATTGGCAATCTTAGCACTTGCCGTAGTTTTACCAGTACCCTGTAGACCAACCATCATGATTGTTGTAATACCAGATGTTTTATAATTTAAAGGAGCATCATTCGTTCCTAAAAGATCCATGATCTCGTCATGAACGATTTTCACAACCATTTGACCTGGGTTCAATGAAGTCATGACCTCGGTTCCTAATGCTTTTTCTTTTACTCTAGCAATAAAATCTTTGACAACGCCATAATTTACGTCTGCTTCTAATAATGACATACGTACCTCACGTAACATGTCATTCATATTTTTTTCGCTAAGTTTTCCTTTTCCTGTTATATTTTTAAACGTTTTTTGTAAACGATCACTTAATGATTCAAATGCCATATGCAAATTCCGCCTTTCTCATACATTTCTTGTTTATTATACCATAGCACTTTCTTTTCTCAAAGGCTATTTTAACTGAATTTCAGTATGTGGAAGCGTTGATTGATACTCTTTTAATTCAATGATATGTTCGTTTTCATCAAAACGGATGATACTCACACCATCAAACGCATCCTCTTCCCCTTCATACACACTATGAAAGTACCAAGTCACAACTGCTTGATTTCCGGATTCGATATAATCACGAATTTCCCATTCCAAGACTGATCCAAATCGTTGCCAATCTTGAAACCATTTATGTAAAGTTTCTAATCCATGATAAAAAGGACCATAGCATTCATAATAAGTAATCTCTTTTGAAAATATATCATCAAAGCATTCATCCTTCTTTTGCAACCAACTCTTAAAATACAACTCAATTTTTTCTTTCCTATTCATAATGAATCCTTTCAAAGCTTTCGATAGCATGTGATATGAAATTGAATCATGGTCTGTAATCGTTCCATACGAAATAATTTATCTACACTTTCTTTTGGTGTTCGCCAATAATATGGCGTCATTTGAAACAAAGCCTTGATATCTGCTTGATCCTGAAGAAGGATTTCATCCTCTAACAGTTCCTCAGTAATCAATTCAAAGCCGTCATATCCGGTTTCTATTTCATTTTCATAAACATCTTGATATAAGACCTTCTTCATGTCGATAAGGTGTTTAGGTCCCGGTGCCACCTTTAAAAATATCCCCTTTTGTTTTAAGACTCTTGCATTTTCACGAATATCAATAGGTGCAAAAACAGAAACAAGTGCATCTGCACATTCATCAGATAGTGGCATATGAAATATATTGCATACCCCATAAAATGCACCATTATGTGCTTTTGACGCTTCATCTACTGCATATTTAGATAAATCAAAACCAAAGGTTTCACAATGACATGCCTCATGAATGGCATTGGTATAGTATCCTTGTCCACACCCAGCATCCACAAGTACCTGAATGGAATGCTTTGTTAAAAGCTTTATCAATCTTTGTTGTAACATATGATAATAGCCATGATTCAAAAAAGTTGTTCTGGCCTTTACCATTTCTTTATCATCCCCAGTCGTTTTATGATTTCCTAGCAATAGATTTACATAACCTCTTTTTGCGATGTCAAAGCTATGATTTTGATCACATTGATAACGATGTTCCCTTTTCACTAACGTATGTTTACATTTTGGACATTCTAGCATATTCTTCTCTCTCTTTCTTTGTTTATTATACCATACTTAAAAAAACAAGAAAATGACCCATAAATGGATCATGTGAAAACAAAGTCTCCACACCTGAGTAGATTCCTCGCTCCCTCAGTAACATCGTTTTGTTTGATAGACCTTCTCCATGTTGTAATCACATCATAGAGCTATGCGTCTTTCTTTCATTACGATGCTTTTTTTATTTCATTTTGCAATTTCATTCTGTACGCCATGTATACATCGTCCAGTGTATATCATCACATATCAGATTGCATTTGTTAACTTATGCCTCTTTGGCAATCTTCTTCCACTGGGTGATTCTCTTTACATTACTCTTTCCATAACATTTCAGTTCTTCCGGTATTCTCTCTTCCAGTCTTCATATGGCATTGTCGTTCTTTGTTTCATCTGTTTTCTTCCACCAAAGCAACACTGTTTTACTCGCTTTTTCAAGCCTGATAAGCGGTATTCTTCTCGATGAAGGCGAAACAACAGCATCTTCTGTTCATTTTTCAACTGTTTCTTCTTTGGTTTCCATACCTGTACTTCTTCAAGATAATCTGCTTTCGTTGTCTTCTTATGATGGCTCTTTTCTATAAACATCTGTAATTGTTTATCTATCTTCTGAAGTTTCTTTTCATTGTTCTTCATACGGTTCGTGATACGCTTTATCTTTTTCTCCACTTTTTTCTGATGAAGTCTATTACTTTCGATACTTGCTTTCAATAATGCTCTTGCCTCATGAACTGCTGCT
>NZ_JBEQZJ010000028.1:0-52884 GCF_045223415.1 Hoskinsella mucinilytica
TAGAATTATATTGCAATAATAATGAAAATCTGAAAACATTAAATGTAGAAGGGGTTTCTGCTTTGCTATATTTGCGTTGTTCTGGTACCAGTATTAGTAATCTGGATGTCAGTAGCAATACTAATTTAAAAGAGTTAGGTTGCGATAATAATAAAAATTTAAAAACATTAAATGTAAAGGGAGCTTCTGTTTTGGTATATTTGGATTGTTCTAGTACCAGTATTAGTAATCTGGATGTCAGTAGCAATACTGCTTTAATAACCTTGTATTGCAATGATAATGAAAATCTGAAAACATTAAATGTAAAGGGGGCTTCTGCTTTAGAAGCGTTGGATTGTTCTAATACGAGTATTAGTAATCTGGATGTCAGTAGCAATACTGCTTTAAGTGCCTTGATTTGCAGTAATAATGAAAATCTGAAAACATTAAATGTAAAGGAAGCTTCTGCTTTGCAATTGTTGAATTGTTCTGATACTGGCATTAGTGGTCTGAATGTCAGTGAAAATAAAGAATTAGTATTCTTGTATTGTACGGATATAAGTTTTGCCTATTTGGATCTAGGGATAAATATAGGATTTACTGATTTAAATATGCTTACATCTGTAACAAAAGATTTGGCAGTTGCAGATAATTCGTTTCATATTGAAGATAAATTTGATGGTATTGATAAGAGTAAGATTACCATTATAAGTGGAGCAGATTATGATTCAGAAACTGGTATCGTAAGTAACTATACCGAAGGAACACCTATTGTCTATGAATATAAGTGTGGTATAGTGGAGGATAAAGAAATAACGTTAACGGTTACATTGAACGTTAAGGTTGGTATAGAAATCAATGAACAAAATTTTCCAGATGAAGGATTCAGAGATTGGTTAAAGAAACAAGATTATGGAACAGATGGTTTCATTACACAAGAAGAGATAGCAAATATAAAGAAAATTGATGTTTCTGAAAACAAAGATATTAAAAATTTGGCTGGCATTGGATATTTTTCTAATCTAACATGGTTGTATTGCAATAACACGGAAATCGAAAGTCTAGATGTCAGCAATAATGCTAAGTTAGAAACCTTGTATTGCGGCAACATGAGAATCGAAAGTCTAGATGTCAGCAACAATGCTAAGTTAGGAAATTTAGACTGCAGTAACAATAGAGAATTGAAAGCTTTGGAAATCAATGGTGCTTCTGCTTTAACATCTTTGAATTGTGACATGACGGCAATTACAAGTCTAGATGTTAGCAACAATACTAAGTTAGAAACTTTGTTTTGCAACAACAATCCAAAACTGGAAACTTTGAAAGTAAATGGTGCTTCTGCTTTAACAACCTTGTATTGCTACAGTACAGCAATCACTAGTCTGGATGTCAGTAACAATGACAATTTAAAATACTTATTTTGCATCAATACTCCTCTTGCCTATCTAAATTTAGGAACAAGTGCAAGTTTAACAACATTACAAATTCCAGCAAATGTAATATTGGGTTTAGATGTCACAGAAAATACGTTTCATATTGAAGATAAAATAAAAGGTATCGATAAGAGCAAGATCACAATTCAAAGTGGAGCAAGCTTAAATTCAGAAACAGGGATTGTTAGTGGTTATACTGCAGAAAGACCAATTGTATATGAATATGATTGTGGTATGGTAAAAGGTGAAAAACAAACTTTAACAGTAACATTGTACCTAAGTGGTTATTCAACTAGCTTAGAAATTAATGAAACTAATTTTCCAGATGAAGCATTTAGAAAATATTTAAAAGAAAATAAGACAATTAATCCTAATGGTGATGATATATTATCAGCTATAGAAATAGCTAAAGTAAATATGATTGATGTATCTAATAACAAAAACATTAAAAGTTTGACTGGTATTGAGTATTTTTCTAATTTAGATAACTTGTATTGCGATGGTACGAGCATAACCAGTTTGGATGTCAGCAACAATGCTAAGTTAGGAAATTTAGACTGCAGTAACAATAGAGAATTGAAAGCTTTGGAAATCAATGGTGCTTCTGCTTTAGCATACTTGGATTGCTCAAGCACAAGCATTAGTAATTTAGATGTCAATAATAATACCAATTTAGAAACCTTGTATTGCAAAAATAATAAAAACTTGAAAACTTTATATGTAAGTGGTGCAGTTGCTCTAGACACAATGGAGTGTTCTAATACAAGTATCATTAGTTTAGATGTTAGTAATAATAATAATTTAATAGCTTTAAATTGTATGAATGCTCCTCTTGCTTATCTAAATCTAGGCACAAACATGAACACACTACTATATTTCACATCAAACGTGATGTTGGATTTAGATGTCACAGAAAATACGTTTAAAATTGAAGATAAAATAAAAGGTATTGATAAGAGCAAGATCACTATTCAAAGTGGAGCAACTTTAGATTCAGCAACAGGAATCGTTAGTGGATATGAATATGGAATACCAATTGTGTATGAATATGATTGTGGTATGGTAAAAGGTGAAAAACAAACTTTAACAGTAACTTTGTACCTAAGTGGTTATTCAACTAGCTTAGAAATTAATGAAACTAATTTTCCAGATGAAGCATTTAGAAAATATTTAAAAGAAGATAAAACAATCAATCCTAATGGTGATGATATGTTATCAGCTACAGAAATAGCTAATGTAAAGATGATTGATGTTGCAGGTAAAAAAGATATTACTAACTTAACTGGTATTGCGAAATTTACTAATATGACTTTCATGTGTTGCGATAATACTAGTATTGAAAGTTTAGACGTTAGTAGTAATGAGAAATTGGAAAAATTGGTTTGCGCTAACAATAAAAACTTGAAAAATCTAAATGTAAGTGGAGCTACTAATCTAAGTATGTTGTATTGCTTTGATACTAATATCACTAGTTTAGATGTCAGCAATAATACTAATTTAAAAGATTTGGATTGCCACAACACTCCTCTAGCTTATTTGAATTTAGGGGCAAATCCAGGATTAATCACTTTATCCATACCAACATCCGTAACAATAGACTTGAACAAAGTAGATGACACATTTAATATCGGTGATAATTTTGCTGGAATTGATTTAAACAAAATTACCATCATAAGTGGCGCAACTTATGATTCAGAAACAGGGATTGTTAGTGATTATAATGCAGAAACCCCAATTGTTTATGAATATGATTGTGGTACAGCAGATAGTGTGAATCGGAAATTAACAGTTACGTTAAATATCACGTTTAAGAAAGATAGTAGTATTGAGATTAAGGAAAATTTAGATAAAACATATGATGAAAAACCTGTTAATGAAACACCTGAAGTTACTACATCAGGAAGTACAGGTGCAGTAACCTATATTTGGGAAAAGAAAATAAGTGATTCTAAATGGGAAAGTATAAAGGAAGCACCAATGAATGCAGGAACTTATCGTGTTACTGCTACAGTAGCTTCTGATGATAATTACAAGAAGGCTAGTTCAACAGCTAAAGAATTTACGATTTCAAAGGCAGAAAGTACGATTTCTATTATAGAAATATTAGATAAAACATATGATGGATCTAATGTAAATAAGAAGCCTTCTGTTAGTGTAATAGGAAGTTTAGGTGAAGTAACCTATACTTGGGAAAAGCAAACAAGTGATTCTAATTGGGAAAGTATCAATGAAGCGCCAATAGATGCAGGTACTTATCGTGTAACTGCTACTGTAGCTTCAGATGATAATTACAAGAAGGCTAGCTCAACTAAAGAATTTACGATATCAAAAGCAGAAAGTTCTATCGTTGTGACTGAATCTTTAGATAAGGTTTATAATGGTACTGCTGTAAGTAAAACACCAACAGTTACTACAAAGGGAAGTTCAGGTGCAGTAACCTATACTTGGGAAAAGAAAATGAGTGATTCTAAATGGGAAAGTATCAATGAAGCACCAACAGATGCAGGAACTTATCGTGTAACTGCTACAGTGGCTTCTGATGATAATTACAAGAAGGCTAGCTCAATCGCTAAAGAATTTACAATATCACAAGCAGAAAATAGTTGGACAAAAGAACTAGATATCAAAGATTGGACATATGGAAAGAGTCCTGTTAAGCCAAGTGCAACATCGAAATATGGAACTGTTAGCTTTACGTATAGTGATAGTAAAACAGGTGTATTTAAAAGCGATGTACCTGAAAATGCCGGAACATGGTATGTGAAAGCAAGCGTATCAGAAACAGATAATTACAAAGGTTTAGAAGAAGTGAAAGCATTCCAAATCGAAAAAGCTGAAGCACCTGCGATCGTGTTACCTCAGAATTTAAGTGGTGTATATCATAAGGAATTATCTAGTGTGAAATTACCGGAAGGTTGGAAATGGGCAGATGGCACACAGGAATTGACAGATGCTAGCACAAGTTATCAAGCATATGTGAAAGTAGATGATGAGAATTATGATTATAGTAAGGTATCAGGTTATCATAAGGATGGACATTATGTAGAATGTAGTTTGTCTGTGACGTTATCAAAGGCAGAAAATCGTTGGGTAAAAGAACCATCTATCAAGGATTGGACCTATCAGGAAGATGCTAGTAAGCCAAGTGCAAAAGCAGAATATGGGGATGTCGTTTATACGTATAGTAATGATCCAAATGGTGTATATACGACAGAGGTTCCTACAACTGCAGGAACATGGTATATGAAAGCAACGATCATCGCTTCAAAAGAATATACAGGATTGGATACGATCGTTAGCTTTAAGATATTACAAGCAGAACCAACCTATACGATACCAACCGGGTTACAGGCAACCTTTGGAGAAAGTCTAAAAGATGTGGAATTACCAACAGGATTTACTTGGGTAGAACCAGATGAAATGGTAGGAAGTGTAGGAAGTCATGAAGTTATCATAACTTATACACCACAGGATACGAATTATAAGGTAGTAACCGGAATCAAAGTAAATCTGAATGTAACTAAGGCTGATAATAAACTAATCGTACCTTTGTCAATGAAGGATTGGGTATATGGAGAAACACCATCGAAAGCTCAAGTTGGATTCTTATTTGGAACACCTCGATATTTGTATAGTGATCGTATGGATGGAGAGTATACAGATGTATTACCAACAAATGCAGGAACATGGTATGTGAAGGCAGTTGTGGAAGATAGTGAAGATTATGAAGGAATAGAAAGTGAAGTGGTATCCTTTGTGATCGAACCAAAGAGTGAAGTAAAGGTACCAGCGATCGATACAGATAAAGACTTAGAAGATATAAGATTGACAGATGGGGAAAAGGTATTGGTAGAAGGAATCGATTATGATATCACAACAGAGATTGATGGGGATAAGACAACCGTTATCATCACGATGAAAGGGAATTATACGGGAACGATCATAAAGACTTATACCAAACAAAGAAGTGATGAAGGAGTAATCAAAGATACAGGAGGAATAGCAGTAAATGGATTTAGGGCAATCCTGATGGCTATGTTAGCTGGAATCGCTACAATGTGGAAAGGGAAGAAACATAAGGATGAATAACATCATGAGGGCTCAACTTGTTGGATGACAGGTTGAGCTTTCTGTTAATGTATGCAAAAAATCGTCAATTCAAGTGAGAGTATGTTATACTTATATAAAAGGTGTAAACGCTAACATATTGGGTGTGTGAGAATATTTCATACAGGAGGTGTGATCGATGATGGATGAAACGATCAAAGGTAGTGCGGAAGTAAAACAAGATGGAAGTTATATCATCAATAAGCATCATCAAATCGTATATGCGGATATAGGATGTGAAACGGTGATGGATGAACAGATAGAACGTTCTTTGTGCTATCAGGAAATTCATGGAAGAAAAGAGCCTTGTCCTACATGTCCTGTGAAAATAAAAGAGAACGTCGGTGGAATACGGAAGTTGATCTATCATGAAAAATGGCAATGTTGGGTAGAGTGTACCAGTCTTCCAATTCAATGGCCGAACGAAGGGGAATGTATGCTTCTATATGTTCATCGATTGCTTAATCCTAAGCGTCAGATGTTTATCCATTTGAATGAAAATGTGAGATATGATGGGTTGATGGAATTTGATACATCTTATGATACGTATGAAATTTTATATCATGATGAACATAAGACTACATATAAAACCAAAGGAAAGTTACAACAACTGATAGAACAAATTTGTTTTCATCAGGTTTATCCGGAGGATCAAAAAGCGTTTCTTGATTTTTGGAATGTATCTGTAATGGGATTAAAGGTAAGTAAGCTTGGTTATCTGTCAGAAGAATTTCGTCTATTAGGTAAGGATCAAGAGTATCATTGGTTTTCCTTTTATATCAATCCCGGACAAAAGAGGTTGAAAGAAAATGTGTATTTATGCTTTATTGTTAATTCTGATAGGAAATATTTGATCGGTCATAAACAAATGGAGGATCAATTGTTTCAAATATTGGATCCTTTGACAGGGTTGTATAATACCTTGGCTTTTCAAAAACAGGTAAAACAATACTTAGCTCAGCATAGTGATGAAAGCTTTGGGATGGTATGTATCGATATTGAACATTTTAAGTTGTTTAATGATTGGTATGGTACCAAAGAAGGGGATAAGTTATTGATTTATATCGCCAATCAGATCAGACATAAAGTACATCATTGTGGGGGCATTGCGGCTCGTTTTGGTGGGGATGATTTTGTGATGTTATTACCACGATCTCAATGTGTGGGTTCCTTATTGGAATCAGAGATCATTACTTGGATGCAGAACTATGATAAGGATGTGAAATTCTTACCTGCTGCCGGTATTTATTTGATCAAAGATCAGACAATGTCTGTAACCTTGATGTGTGATCGTGCGATGCTTGCTTTGGATAGTGTAAAAGGTAATTATGCACAAAGAGTAGCGACGTATCATACGACAATGACGCAAAAGCTGGCTAATAATCAAGAGATATTGTTTGGGGTAAAACGTGGACTAGAAAACCACGAATTTGAAATTTATTATCAACCGCAATGTAGTGCCAGAACCAAGCGTATCATCGGTGCGGAAGCATTGGTACGATGGAATCATCCGAGCAAAGGGATTCTTCCACCAAGTGAATTTATCCCGATCTTAGAAAGCAGTGGATTTATTTCTAAGTTGGATTATTATGTTTGGGAAGAAGTGTGTCGTTTTCAACAAGATCGTATGAAACGGAATTTGGCAATCGTACCGATTTCAGTCAATGTTTCTCGTATGGATATTTATCAGTATCGCATCGATCAGGTTTTTTCCGAATTGATTGCGACCTATGGATTACATCCTAAGATGATTGAAATTGAAATTACGGAAAGTGTGTATACAGAAGATTATCAGCGTTTATTAGATGCGGTATCTGAATTAAGGACACTTGGCTTTACGGTCTTGATGGATGATTTCGGTAGTGGATATTCTTCTTTGAATATGTTGAAAGATATTGAGATAGATGTCTTGAAGATCGATATGAAATTTCTGGAAGTTACGGAATACAGTGCATTAAAAAGCAACGGTATTTTAGAATCCATTATTCAAATAGGGAAATGGCTTGGCTTAAGATTGATTGCGGAGGGTGTGGAAACAAAGGAACAGATGGATAATCTATTGCATCTGGATTGTGAATATATGCAAGGGTATTATTTTTATAAACCTATGCCGAAAGTTGAATTTCAAGCATTGCTTGCGAAGGAATTGTTAATTGATACCAGAGGAATCTTGGCAAAACGATTGCCGACGATCGGATTGCATGATTTGTTTCATAGAGATATTACAAGTGAGGCAATGCTCAGTAATATCTTAGGTGGCATTGCTTTATATGAAATCAGAGATGACCATCATTTATCTATACAAATGGTCAATGATTCTTATTATCGATTGACGGGATGTAATTCTGTGGATCTGGCTGAACGTCAAGATCAAATCATCAAACAAGTACATCCTGATGATGTGGATATCGTATGGGGAATTTTTCAACGGGCGCAGCAATCACCTACCCAAGAGGCAAGTGGTGTATTTCGACGCTATCGTTTGAATGGTGAAATGATGTGGATGCATCTTCGTGCCTTCTATCTTAGAAAACAAGGGAATAAGAAACTGTTTTATGGGGCTGTAAGAGATGATACCGAAATGATGAAGCTTCAAAAAGATATGTTAGCTTTGATCAATTCTATCCCAGGTAATATCGTAGAGTTAAGAGTGAAGGATGATAAGGTCATTTCCAGGCGTGTTGTTTGTGGTGGTCTATATGAACAGTATGGAATGGATAAAGATGCTTATAAAGCCTTTTTAGAGAGTAAAGATGCGATATCTATCTTACCTTGGAAGGAAAAGGATCATGTGATCGAACTAATGCAATCACCGAA
The DNA here is from genome assembly GCF_045223415.1 of Hoskinsella mucinilytica. Lineage (NCBI taxonomy): Bacteria > Bacillati > Bacillota > Erysipelotrichia > Erysipelotrichales > Erysipelotrichaceae > Hoskinsella > Hoskinsella mucinilytica. The sequence continues at coordinate 8,337 of NZ_JBEQZJ010000028.1, forward strand.
ACGTTGGGCTAAGGAAGGCAATATGGAATTGCAAACCATTGCGCCTAATGGAACCGTGGTATGGATCGAACAGCATATCAATGATATCGGAGAAGAAGATGGAATTAAGGTTTATAATCAGTTGTGGACAGATATTACACGTTTGAAACAACAAGAGGAAGCATTGAAAGAATCACAAACAGTATTACAGAATATTTTGGGAATTGTGGCACCTAGCACGACATCGAAGATGATGGCGAAAGAGAATAAAGAAAATGCAGCTTATTTATTTGCACAATCTGTACCTGGAGGTATGATCGGCGGATATTGTGAAGCGGGTTTCCCTTTATATTTTGCAAATGATGAAATCATTAAGTTGATGGGTTATGATTCCTATCAAGATATGTATGATCATATTGACGGACTTGTGGAACATACGATACATCCGGATGATAGGGCAAGTGTTGCGAAAGATATCGGAGGATCCTTTTATGAAGGATTGGAATATACGACACGTTATCGAATGCTTTGTAAAGATGGCAGTTGGCTTTGGGTCATTGATAAAGGAAGAGTGGTGCAGGCAGAGGATGGAAGACTTGCCATCATATCTTGTTGTATCGATATTACAGAAACGACCAATACTCAAATGATGTTACAAGAGGCAAGAGAGGATGTTACTTTATTGAATTCTCTTGTGCCCGGAGGATATCATCAATGTTATCAGACACCGGAATTTGATTTGAGAACGGTATCGGATCGCTTTTTATCCATGCTGGGTTTTAGCAGAGAAGATTTACAAACCCGCTTTCAAATGAAGTACTTATATATGGTCGTACCTGAGGATCGTGAGAAGCTCACGAAGGTGGATGATATAAAAAATCAAAGTGATGATTTATTTGTTGCGGAATATCGTATTTATACAAACAATGGAACGATGTGGGTCAGAGATCAGACCAGATTGATCCAACATCAACAGGAAAGCTACTATGCCGGAATCATTGAAGATATAGATGATCTGATTCATATGCAGGAAAAGATCGAAGCAATCGTAGCGAATACTCCAGGAGATGTGTTTAGCTTTGAGGGTATGAAATTTACTTATCATAGCTATAACCTGGCAAAAGTGATGGGATATGAAAATGAAGAGTATAAACAACTGATCATAGGAACCAAGGGTAGTTATTTTACAGATCCAAGAGATCGTAAGATGGTCAAAGATGCGGTGGCACATGCTATAAAAGAACAAAGAGATTTGGATATCGTATTTCGATCACTTGCGAAAGATCATTCCACAAGATACATTCATATGAAAGCAACCTATTGTGGAATGAGCTCATATGGTGCTCTTTATTATGGTATTATGATCGATGCAACAGCAACGATATTAAAAGATCAAGAATTGAAAATTTCTCAACAAATGTTTGATAGTATCATTCATCAAGCCGCAATTGATGTTTGGGAATATGATGTAAAAAAAGATCGCTTATCCATGAGCAAAGAAGCATTGCGTCAAATCAGTGAGGTCATACCACCTACGATGGTAGAAGTTCATGGCAATTATCTATTGGATCATTTTATGGAACAGATGGAGCATAAAGAGCGGTTTTTACCTAAGACATATCATCTCTTATCTTTGTTGCAGGAAAATCTACAACAAGAAGATGTGAGCGAGACCATTGTGGATCTTTCTGTATATGATGAAAAAAAGCTTTGGCTCAAGATGACTTGTGAAAGGATTTATGATGATGAGGGACAGTTTGTGAAATCCATCGGTTATTTTCAAGATGTGAGTGAGCAAATGGAAAAAGAAGAGCTTGCGTTAGAGGAAAAGAAATATGCCCAATTTGATTCGTTGACCGGTATTTATAATCGAAGAATGGGCGAAATCTTGATTCAAAATGCATTGGCTCAAAAGCAAGAGCAACATTGGGCTTTGTTGATGATTGATTTAGATGATTTTAAACATATCAACGATCGTTATGGTCATATCATAGGCGATCATGTATTGAAAATGGTCGCATCCTGTATCCAAAAGGTCATAAAGATGGAAGAGGATGTATTCTGTAGATTAGGTGGAGATGAGTTTTTGATCTTTACCCATACCAATGATTTAGATGCTTTACATGAATTGATCAATGATATTCAAACAAGTATCAAAGAAAACGGACATGGCGATCAAAGGATAGCATTATCGATCGGAATCGCTTTAGCACCTCAACATGGTTCTGATTTTTATGACCTGTATCGACATGCGGACAAAGCTTTATATGAAGCAAAAACAAAAGGAAAACATCAATCCTGTATCTATGAGCAATCTTTTGATAAAGATTGACTTATTCCTTGTTTTGTGGTCTAATAAACACGTACAAAAAATGGGGTGCCGATGATGGCTGAGATTGGATCTTTACGATCCTGACCCAATGAACCTGATACGGATAATGCCGACGAAGGGATTTTATTGTGACTTAGGATAGATACAACCACGATAGAGAACTTAAAAAAAGCTGAACACCGTAGCAGGCGTACAGCTTTTTTTGCATATACGAGGAGGATGAAGATGAATTACACAACACAGATGGATGCCGCTAGAAAGCATATCATCACAAAAGAAATGGAAGCTGTAGCTGCTTATGAACAAATGGATATACAAGATGTTTTAACTTATGTAGCGAAAGGACAAATCGTCATACCTGCGAATAAGCGCCATACTTGTTTAAAACCTTATGGAATCGGACGAATGTTGAAAACGAAAATCAATGTAAATCTTGGAACAAGCAAGGATTGTTTGGATCTTGATATGGAAATGGAAAAGGTTCATCATGCGATCGATATGGGCGCAGAAGCAATCATGGATCTAAGCTCTTTTGGAGATACAAGAGCGTTTCGTAAGAAATTGACACAAGAATGTCCTGCAATCATAGGAACCGTACCGATTTATGATGCGGTAGTTTATTACCATAAGGCATTAAAGGATATCACGACACAGGAGTGGATCGATGTCTTTCGTATGCATGCACAAGATGGTGTAGATTTTATGACGATTCATTGTGGTATCAACAAACGAACTGCGCAAAGATTTAAAGAAAATAAAAGGATCACCAATATTGTATCTCGTGGTGGTTCTATCATCTTTGCTTGGATGGAACTTACCGGAAACGAAAATCCGTTTTATGAGCGATATGAGGAAGTGTTGGAAATATGCCAAGCATATGATGTTACCTTAAGTCTTGGGGATGCATGTCGCCCGGGCTGTATTGAGGATGGAAGTGATATATCACAAATTGAAGAATTGGTTACCCTTGGTGAATTGACAAAGCGTGCATGGGAAAAGAATGTACAGGTCATCATTGAAGGACCTGGTCATATGCCATTGAATCAGATTCAGGCTAATATGGAAATTCAAAATACCATTTGTCAAGGAGCACCGTTTTATGTGCTTGGACCGATCGTTACCGATATCGCACCGGGTTATGATCATATCACTGCGGCCATTGGCGGAGCAATTGCGGCAACCTATGGTGCTAGCTTTTTATGCTATGTAACTCCTGCAGAACATTTACGTTTACCGAATGTAGATGATGTGAAAGAGGGAATCATTGCATCTAAGATTGCGGCACATGCGGCAGATGTTGCCAAAGGTGTCAAAGGGGCAATCGATTGGGATCATAAGATGGCCTTAGCTAGAAGAAATCTTGATTGGGAAGCTATGTTTGATACTGCCATTGATCCGGAAAAAGCAAGACGATATCGTAAAGACAGCACACCGGAAAGAGAAGATACTTGTACGATGTGTGGAAAAATGTGTGCGATTCGTAATATGAATAAGATACTAAATGGAGAAAATGTAACGATCATGGAGGAAGAAGCCTAGTGCTTCTTTTTTTCATGCATGAGAAAAATATGAATTTCGTGTGACTATTTTGTTACTGTGATACTTTATACTAAGAATAGAATTGATAAGAAACTTTAAATGAATGAGAGGAAATGATCCTATGAAGAAAATAGTAATGGTTACAACAGCAGCTTTTCTGCTTCTATTTCTGGTTTATCAAGGCTCCATGGCATTCTTCCATGCGGAAACGCAAGTTGGCGCTAATATCAGTGCGGGAAGCTTAGGTATTGAGCTAGTGCAAGATAGTCAAGATGAAAAAGCTGTGAAAACCGAAGATGGTATACAGATTGCATCTGTGATGCCAGGTGATGAAATCGATAGCAGTGCATATATCAAAAACGTAAAGGATCACACCCTTTATGTCAGAGTAACCGCAACGAAATATTGGGAAGATGCTATTGGTACTAAATTACCCGATGCGGATGCTTCCTTGATTACATTAAATACCAAGGATACAAAGAATTGGATCATCAAAGATGATGCTGAAAACTCTAATTCAGAGAATGTGTATTTCTATTATCGTTTACCGATCAAAGCAAATGAAATCTCTACGAACCTGATGGACGCAATTAAGATCAGTTCAAAACTGAGTGATGAAACCTATCATGATTATCGCATTGCGTTAACCTTAGAAGTCGATGCAGTACAAAGTATTTCCGGAACAGACGCTGTCTTATCTGAATGGGGAGCTGATATCGAATTGGATGCAGATGGAAACATCTTATCCGTAGATGATTGATGATTTGATAAAGGAGGAACGAGAATGAAAAAGAATAAATACTTCCTTGTAGCTTTCCTAGCCATGGCGATGTTTCTAACACCGATTCACGCTGAGGAATCTGATGGAAACATGGGCTTGACCTTTGAGGGAGACAGTGAGAAATTCATTACGTATGAACAAAACAGTGCATATGAAAATATGGCTCCCGGTGAAGAACGATTACAGGAAATCAAACTGACAAATGAAGATTACAGAGAAATGAAGTTTTATGTAAGAAGCGAATATACCAAACCACTAGGTGAAGGAATCGCAAATGAAGAAATCGCATATGATATCGAATTTTCAAATAATGGAGAAACCTTCTATACAGGTAAAATCGGTGGTATGAACAAGAGCAATATGGAATCTCTTGAAAACAATTATTTATTAAAGACATTAAAACAAGGAGAATCCACAACTGTGATGATGAAGATCAAAGTCGATGGAGATTCTATGGATAATACTTATCAAAATACACAAGGTATGTTGAATTTAATATTCTCAGTGGAATATGAAGAAAATACACCGATTGAAAAGGTCGTAACCGTTGTAAAGAAAATTCCGGTAATCAATCAGATTCCCGGTGTCAATACAGGTGATACGACGACCATCGGTATGATCCTTGGCTTATTTACAGCAAGTATCGTTGTATTGATTCTATTGGTAGTTTCAAAATTAAGAAAAAGAAAGGATGAGGAGCATGAAAAAGTATCATAACATAATAAAAGCTTTCACAGGATTATTGATGGCATGTATGTTCCTCTTTCCTGTCACCATAACAAAGATTCAAGCTGCTGAATATGAAATCGTGTTTAAGGCCGGTGCTCATGGCACGGTCAATGGTCAAAAAGAAGTTTCCTATCGTTTATCAACAAATGATGTTTTCCCGGATGAGCCGGTTGTTACTGCACAAGAAGGCTATGTATTCAAAGGATGGAACAAAGAACTTCCTGATGTCGGATCAAAAGTAAGTGGAAAAACAGTTTATGTTGCGAAATATGGTGTTGTGATCAATGGTGTTACTTATACCGTACGCTATGTAGATGAAAATAAAACAGATATCGCAACTCCGAAAACAATGCTTGGAGAACAAGGCAGTAGTATTACGGAACGTGCGAAAACAGTAGCCGGATATACGTATCAACAAAGCGAACAGACCTTTACCTTAACCAATGAAATGGAAATTCAGTTTGTTTATACTTTAACCAATCCTAACGAAGTCATTCGTTATGAAACGATAACCGAAGAAGAAATAATCAACCAGGTTCAAAATCAACAAACCCCAAATAATACGCCGGTTGTAACGCCAAATCCTGAAGGCGATCAAACGGAAATAAATATTCCCGATAATGATCAGCCACAAGATGATGGACAAGATGAACCAGGTGATGAGGATGAAGTAGATATTCCTGACAACGAGCAACCACAATCTGATGGTAGAGGACCAAGTTATGCTACCATTGCAAGTATTGGTGGATTAGCCATCCTTCTTGGTGGTTTGGTGTTCTTCTATTTCGTTAAGAAAAATAAAGAACAAGCAGCAGAAGAATAAGAAATCAAACAACACAGCTGTCAAATAAAACTTGATAGCTGTGTTTCTTTCATAAAAGGATAGGTATCACAAGGCTTTCCTTGATTATGAAAGCGTTGTGTGAGAAAATAGAAACAGAAATATACGTGGAGGTAATGTTATGTTAAAGAAAATATGCAATGCGTTCATTGGTGTCATCATTGTATGCCTGTTGATCATTGCTTCAGCTTTGTTGTTACCGGGACTATTCGGTTATCAAAGCTTTGCGGTCATCAGTGGTAGTATGGAACCGGGTATCCCTGTAGGATCGATCGTATATGCAAAAGAAGTTCCTTTTGATGATTTAAAAACAGGTGATATCATTAGTTTCACTGTATCAGGTAATACCAAAGTAACGCATCGTATTCAAGGAATAGATAAGGAGCATCAATCCTTCACTACTAAGGGAGATGCAAATAATGTAGAGGATGGAGATCCTGTTAGCTATCAGAATGTGATAGGAAAAGTCGCTTTGTCTATTCCATTCTTAGGTTATTTAAGTGTTTATATCAAAACACCAATCGGTATCGCAGTTGCTTGTGGTGTTGTCTTTGTATTATTGATCTTGAATTTTCTTCCAGAAGTTGTGGAAAAGGATAAAAAGAAGGAATAAACATTGTGAGCATTTCCATGAAAGTGTCATTCACTTATGGGAATGCTCTTTTATTATGTAAATCAAAAATAGAGTTGGTATGACCATGTTGTTACCATTTCGTTATAAACTGGTATTGTAAAAAGAAAGAAACGATAAAATTTTTAAAGGAGAAGATGAAGATGAATAAGAAAAAATTAACAGTTATGGTAACAAGTTTGGCATTAGTTGGATTGATTGGTGTAGGAGCATCCCTTGCTTATTTTACTGATCAGGATTCAGCAACCAATATCATTACAATGGGACATGTAGATATTGATTTAACAGAACCTAATTATCCAGGTAATGATACAGAAGGAAAAATTGAAAATGTAAAACCAGGCGATGAAATTGTAAAAGACCCTACCATCACAGTACAACAGGGATCTGAAAATTCTTATGTAAGAGCAAAAATTACAGTTGAAGGTCTTGATGAGGAACATGCAAATTTATTACTTGCGAAAAATGAGGATGGAAGCTATGTCTATTTAAATATCAATACCAATGATTGGTTAGAATCTGATGGATATTTCTATTATGTAGGCGATGCAGGTAATGGAAAAGATGGCGTTTTAAAAGCCGGACAATCTGTTGAGTTATTTACTACTGTTACGATTCCTGGATTAGGTTGGGGCAATGAAATGGCGGATAAGAGCTTTAGTATCTTGGTAAGTGCAGAAGCAATCCAGGCTGCGAACTTCGAGCCTAGCACAAACAATGGTGTTTATGGATGGTTTGAAAACGGAACAAGCATCACACCTGAAACTTATAACAAGTAAAACAACTTATGAAGAGGCGAGAAATCGTCTCTTTTTCTATGTTTCGGTTATTTTTTGTTCTATTGTAATAAAAAAAGAAATGGTTGTGACCAGTGCGTGACTGTTTGATGTTATCATATACATGTAAAAATAGTAAAACAACAGATACCTTGTTAGAATGAATGAGTGAAAAAGGTACTCTGAAAGGAGAACATCATGGAAAATACCAAAAAAATTTATAAATATGTCATCTCAATGATTTGCTTACTCATGGTATTTACAACTATGAATAGCAATCTGTTATATGCACAAGAAGATGAGGCTACAACGTATGCTACAGGTGGTCAATTAGATACGGTTAGTAATAAAAAAGATAATATCACGTTGAATCTTTTTGACTATTCAACAGGAAATACAGAAAATGTAGGTGATTTGAATAATGTTGGTATCAATAAAGATCATATCATGAAATTCAGAAATTTTATGAATTCAAGTACGGATGTACGTCTACCAATGAATGATTATACAGGAAGTAAAAGTCCAAGACAAAACATTGTTAGTAATGAGTTAGATGAAAAAGGTTATCCAAGATTAAATAAAAACGGTGAATCTTTATCATATCTGTTTGATACAACTGAGCAAGCAGAGGGAAAACAAACGTATAGTGATATGGATCATCTGTTTACGAAAGATAAAGATGGTTATTATATCTTTGATAGTAATAAAAGTTATGCAGAAGCAAATACTGCTCAAAAAACATTTAATGTTTATGAAAACACAGGCTTAAAAGTTTTCTATCCTTTTGATAAATATACAGAAATATTGAAAAAAAGTTTGGGTACTACAAATACAGGATATCGTTATTTAAGTGCTGATAATGCCAATCATTATTTTGGTTTAACAATGTCAGCTACCTTCTATCAACCTAAAGAAGGGCAGATTGATGGTAAGGATATGATATTTGAATTTTCCGGAGATGATGATGTTTGGGTATTTATTGATGGAAAGCTAGTATTGGATTTAGGTGGTATTCATGATGCAACAAGCGGATCCATTAACTTCAAAACTGGAGTAGTTAGGGTAAATGGTAACGAGCAAAAAGATAAACAATTGAATAAGGAAGATTTTGGGGATTATAGCCAGCATACCATTGATTTCTTTTATTTAGAAAGAGGAAATTATGCTTCAAATTGTGAATTAAAGTTTAATCTTCCTACCATTCCTAAGAATTCTGTTATCGTCACAAAGGAGATAGAAACAGAAAAAGGTCAAAGTGTAAATTATGGCCAAAATATTGATTTTGAATTCAATATCAAAAAACAAGGTGAAAATCTTGTAAATACAGATTATACGATTGAAGCAAACGGTACTACCATTGGAAAAGGAACAACAGATGGTAATGGTAATTTTACATTAAGACATGGACAAAGTGCAGTGTTTGAAGGCTTTTATGCAAATGAGTATTATGAAGTAACGGAAATCGGTGCTTCTCTGGAAGGCTATAAAGTAACAGTAAATGAAACGAAAGTTGAAATAAAAGATAGTCAAGGTGAGCTTGTCGGTTATAAAAAAGCTGCATCATCAGGTGTGGTATCTGTTGATGAAGAATCTTCTTTGACATTCAAGAATATTGTAAAAGAAACTGCAGAATTAGATATCAAAAAGCAATTAGCAGAAGGTGAAACAGATACAGATAAAGAATTCTTGATTCAGTTAAAGTTAAATGGCGAACTTTATGACGGTACCTATAATATAGGAGAATCTAAATATATACAGGCAAAAAACGGTATTATCAAATTAAAAGCAAATCAAACCGCATCTATTTCAGGCTTACCTTATGGCGCAAGCTTTGAAGTACAAGAGGTATTAGATGGAACATATCTTCCTTCTTATGACGTAAGCGGTGATTCATATGATAAAATATCAGGTGACTATGCTGAAACAGAATTCGCATATGGTAAAATTGCAGGTGATAGTTCTGTGACCGTTACCAATAAGAAAATAGATATCAAAGATGATAAAACAAGTGTTAGTGTTACAAAGACTTGGAAAAATTCTGAAAAATACGATTTACCAGAAAGTATTGAAGTGACTTTATATGAAGATATTGATCAGAATGGTAAGGTGGATACTACAGATAAAGCCATAGATAAAGATGTATTGAATGCAGAAAATAACTGGAATAAAACATGGAATGGGCTTGATGGTAACAAGCAATATGTAGTGGAAGAGAAATATCCGGATGGCTATCAGCAAGTTAGTGTAACACAAAGTAATAGTGTAAAAGATATTAAAGTGGTTTCTAAAGACGTTGGTGTTCAAAAATCATTGAAATATCGTATTGGAGAAAATAACTTAGTATTAGCAAAATCCAATAACAAATACGTTATTTGGACAGCTGTAGATTTAAACTTAAACAATAGCCAGAAACAAGCAGTTATCAATGAAATCAACAAATTGAATTTAACTAGCAAATTAACAACAAATAAAGTAAATTTCGTATATGGATCAAATGGTGTTGAATATACACCAGATGATGCACAAGGAACATTATCCTTCTCTGGTTCAGCTTGGGAAAGTTTCTCAGTTATGACTTATGCTCGAAACATTGATGTTCAGATGGTCAATACACTGGATACTGACAAAAAGACATCTCTAACAGTAGAGAAAGCATGGGTTGGAGATAATGAAGAAACCAGACCAGATTCTATTACCGTTGAGCTTTTGAAAAACGGTGTAGAAACCGGTGAAACAGCAACGATAAAAGCTGATAAAAATGGTAACTGGACGCATACCTTTGAAAATTTAGACTATTACGGTCTAAAAGATGGAAACTATATTGTCAATCAATATTCTGTAAAAGAAACTAAAATCGGAGATAAAATTGTTGTTGATGATGCTGGAAATGGCTATGTTGTTACTGTTGGAGAGATAAAGGATCAAGTTGTGACGATAACCAATAAACAGCAGCTAGGTTCTTTGAAGATCATCAAATCCATTGATAATGCAGATTATCCACTTGGTGGTCCGATCTTCACATTTAAGATCACTGATAGTCATGGAAATGTATATTATCGTACCCTTCGATTTGAAGAAGGCGATGGATATACTAAGGAAACCGTGATTGAAGATCTTCCATTAGGAACAGCAACTGTTGAAGAATTGGATACCATCAGATATACTTGTACATCTGAAGTGAAACAATCTGTAAAAGTTGTATATCCAGAAGGTGCAGAAGTTAAATATACAAATAAATTAACGAATGATGATGATTTCTCTCATACCGATGTTGTAGAAAACTTCTTCACCGTGAATGAAGATGGTAGTGTGACAATTGAAAAAAAATTAACAAAAAATGCATCAGTAACTGAAGAGAAAAAAGATGTTAAGTTTAATTTCACAGAGTCACTTCCTGAAATGGTATTAAGAGGAAAAATGTTGCTATCTAGCGTATTAAAGGGGGTAGAGTAAGATGAAGTTATCAAAAACACATGCAAAAATTAAAATTATCTTACCTCTTTTCCTAGTATTAGCACTAGCGACGGTTGGTTTGACGTATGCATATTTAAAGGCGAATACTTCAAATTTAAGAAACACCTTTACGGTAGGTGAAATTACAACGGTAATTGAAGAAGATCCTTCCATTGATACAACAATTCATAAAAATCCAAGTGTTAAAAACACAGGGAAAAATGATAGCATCATTCGAATGAGAGTGACCATTTCTCCTAGTAAGATCGAAGAATTTTTAGTGAAAAATAACTCTATCAATTATGATAGTAAAACTTGGGTTTATAATAAAGCAGATGGCTTCTGGTATTATCAAGGAGTTGTAAAACCGGGCAAGAGTACTACATCATTGTTCACAGAGGTCAAAGGTCTAATCAAAGATGGAAAGATCATTGAGGAATTCAAAGATGTGAAGGATTTCCAAATCACGCTATATCAGGAGGCAGTACAAGCAACTGTATGGAATGAAGATGGAGAAACATTATCAGCATTGGGTAACAACAATCTTTATAATCAAAATAAAGCGAATAAAATATGGGCGTTGTATAAAGGAAATTAAGGAGTTAAGAAGTGAAGCTTTTGATGTAAGAATCAATTGCTTCACTTTTTTTATATGTGATGTCATTTATTTGTCACATGATAAGAAATGGTCATATAAGAAGAAAGTTTAAATGAAGTTGATATTACTTTTGTGTGACCAAAAGGTTATATACTTTAAGTGTAAGATGAAGGAAGGGTAATAAGACCTTCATCCTGAATAAAACTTCTACTAGTTATGAGAGATGGTATCTAAAATGCTTAGAGATCAGACGTCAATCCCAGGTGAGGAAGGACCCTCTTTCATAAAGAGTAAAAACAAACAAACAAAAAGAAAGAAAAAGCGGAGGATACAAATATGAAAAACAAGAGAATTGCGACATTATTATTATCATTAGGTTTGGTTGGTGCTATCGGCACAGGAGCTACATTGGCTTATTTAAGTGACACTACAGATGTCTTGACAAATACATTTACATTCGTTGAAAAGGGTATCGATATTAATTTATGGGAAACAAAAGTTGATTCAGATACACATATTCCAAGCAAAACTGACAAAGTGGTTGCTGGCACAAATGCAGGAAACAGTTATAACAATGTTGTAGCTAATGAAGTATTGACAAAGAATCCAACAATCGATGTAACAGCTAATTCTGTAGATTGCTATGTATTTGCTTCTATTGATGCAGCAAAAAGCAATGTTGAAATTGTAGATTTAAGTAAAGACTGGAAAGTAGTTAGTAAAGAAGGTAACACAACATATTATGTATATGCTAAAAACGGAGGAGATCCAACGTTAGTAACAAAATCTGATAAAGATCAGACATTAACTGCTTTATTTACAAAGGTAAAAGTAAGCGATGTAACTGAATTAGCAGACTTAAGTGCTGATGATATCGTGATCAAAGCTTCTGCAGTACAGGCTGAAAAAGTAGATGGTGCATTAAGCTATAGTACTGATGTACAAAAAGCAGGTTTGGCATTGTTGAAATAATCTATAATGATTTGAAAGTGGTATCGCAACGATATCGCTTTTTTTGTAATAATTTAGGTGATGTTACTTTGATGTGACTGTGCTTCTATAGAATAGATATGAAAAAGGGATGGTACAATGAAGGAAATGAAGAAGAATGATGGTGCTACGTTTATCGTAGAAATAAAAAGTCAAGTAAATCATAGCTGGCAAGGAAAGCTAACATGGGTAGATCAAAAAGAAACAAAGCATTTTCGTAGTGCTTTAGAAATGATCAAAATGATCGATTCTGTGGTGAGTGATGATGAAGAAAATTAAGTATTGTAATATTCTTGCCTATGTGATGTTTCTTTTATTGATTCTTTGTATTTCACCCTTCATTGTTCCTAAAGTGTTTGGTTATGAGCCATATGGTATCTTAAGTGATAGTATGGAACCTCATATCAAAACTGGTAGTGTTGTGTATGTAAAGTCATGTCAACCATCAGAGGTTGAAACAGGAGATGTGATTACCTTTAAAACAAGTGTACAAAATAATGCTGTCGCAACCCATCGAGTAGTGTTGAATGATCAAAATAATGCATCCTTTGTGACAAAAGGCGATCATAATGAAGAAGCTGATGCGATACCGGTCAGCTATGAACGTTTGCTTGGTAAAGTAATGGTAAGCATACCGTTTCTTGGAACACTTTATTTATGGATCGTGTCTGCATTAGGTATGGCAGTATGTACGTTTACATTGATCATGATCATGGTGTTATGGTATTTTGTATGGAAATGGAAAAAGGACGTAAAAAGGTAATATGAAGAGGCATTTTTGAACGTAGAATGTCTTTTTTTATATTTTACGAAAATTGGAAATTTCAAGAAAAAAAGCAAAAAAAAGGAAAGGATAAGATTTTTTTACAAATTTCATAAGAGATTTGTTTAAAATGAGTCAAAATATAGAAAGTAAAAGAATGGATAACATTTTTATTTTAACTTTTTTTGTGATACTATAATAAGGATTACGGTGGAAAGGGTTGAAAAAAAGATGGAACATGAAGAAGAGATACATGTCAAATTATTTTCTAATTTTGAAATGGAGATCAATGGAAAAGTTCTAAGTGATGAGACCATCCGTTCAAACATGTTAGTAAAGCTATTAACATATATATTGTGTAATCGTAAAAACGTCATCAACGCAAGCGATTTATGTGATGTATTATGGAAAGATGGAGAAAGTGACAATCCTGTTGGTGCATTGAAAAATTTGTGTTATCGATTAAGGACGATCCTGAAAAACACGTTAGGTGAAACGGATTTTATCAAAACGTTGAGAGGTGCTTATGCGTGGAATTCAGAGAAAAAAGTTATTATAGATGCGGAAGTATTCGAAGAAAAATATAACTGTGCAAAACAGATGGAAGATACCTTGGAAAAAATAAACGTTTTGGAAGAGGCATTGGCATTATATACCGGGGATTTTTTACCGAAATTTGCAAGTGAGCATTGGATCTTACAACAAACGACTTATTATCATTCCTTATATATTTCTTGTGTCAAAATGCTGATAAAGCTATATGAAGAAGTGCAAGAATATGAAAAGATGGAGTTATTGTGTATCTCTGCCTTGAAGCATGAGGAATTAGATGAACAAATTCATATCGGATTGATGAGGGCTTATATGTTGTCGGGAAAACGACAGAAAGCAGAGGATCAATATAAGATTGCGAGCAATTTATTGTATTCTCAACTTGGGACAAAGCCATCACAAGAGATGCAAGATTTGTATCAAGAAATGTTGAAGGAAGAAAAAAATGAACAATATGATCTTTTGAAGATACAAGAGGATCTAGAACATACCAAGGAACAGATGCATGGGGCATATTTTTGTGAATATGGGGTGTTTAAGGAAATCTATTCTTTACAACAAAGACAGGCAAAACGTCTTGGTATTGCGGTATATTGTGGTTTGTTGACGATAGAATCCGCTTTAGATCTACCTTTACAAAGCAACGCATATCGTCGCTTTCGTGATATGGCCATGGATACTTTAAAAGCAGTGATCACCTCATCTTTGAGGGCAGGAGATGTTGCGGCTAGATATAGTGCAACACAATATGTTATCTTATTACCAACCTGTGATTATGAGGGAGGATTGATAGCTTTGGAGCGAATTGAAGAAAACTTCTATCGTATCGCAACTAGATATCATGCGAAATTGTTATGGGATCTAAAGGAAATGGATTTGGTGTAAGTATATGGAAAAAAGAAGATTGGCAATGAATATGTTGTGGATCTGTATTGATCAAGGGGATGATGTCACATTATCCGGTCGATTTTATTCTCATGCGGATCATCAGATACATGAGTTTTATGATTTTGATCAATTGATCCTACAGGCAGATGCCTTGTTTGATAGGATAGACTTTCCACAATCTTTTCAATCGAAACGTTCGTTTCGTCAAGAACCTAAAAAAGAGGATTTTCTTACTGCCAGAGCACACATGAAAGAGGTGAAAGAAGAAGATATCAAATGGAAGGGTTCTTTATTTACCGGTGTAATCTTAGTATCGACCAGACAGTTTTCGAATTGGCAAGGAAGTGTTATGGATGATCAATTTAAAAAAATCGCCGATTTTTACGGTGTTGTGGAATTGATGAAAGTATTGACGCAAATGATTCAAAATAACAAATAGCAGATGGAAGGTGTACGCTTTTCCTTTCTGCTTTTTTATTTTACGAAAGTGTGTTATAGTTATCACAGGTTTTGATTTTGAGGTGATGAAATGAAGAAAAGTTTACCGTTTTTAGCGATACCCTACGCATTGATCGTAGGTGTGGTATATTATGTGATGTTGCCACCAATGAATTGGCATGCACCGGAGTTCTGGGAATTTCTGGTATTGGTAATGGGTCCTATTTTAGTGTTGTTGATCATCTATTCTTTCTCTAAGGAAAAGATACAGGCATTCAAAGGGATGAAATGGTTCCAGAAAACACAAAATGTTTATGAAAATACAACGATGACGCCACGTCAGAAAAAGTGGGGAAGCATTTGTAAGTATAGCATTTTGTTGTTGGTTGTCATCATTGTTTTTCCAAGCGTTACCATGTTTGTGACCAGTCGAGTGTTCCATGCGAAAAGCTATGCAAAACGTATTGATGTACAAGATGTATCTTTCTCTGAGATTCCCGAAGTAGATTTTACGAAGACACCGATCATTGATCGTGATAGTTCTCAACGTTTGGGAGATAAGGTCATGGGAAATATGACAGAATGGGTTTCTCAGTTTAATGTCAGTGACGAATATACGCAGATTTCATATAAAGATAGTGTCTATCGAGTAACACCGTTGACTTATAATGGTGTGATCAAGTATGTAAAGAATATGTCAGAAGGTATTCCTGCTTATATCACAGTGGATAGTACTTCAGGTAAGACCGAGTTGGTGAAACTAAAAGATCTAGGCTTAGAAGGAATGAAATATGTTCCTAGTGCGTATTTGAATAAGAATTTGATGCGCCATTTACGTTTTTCTTATCCTACGGAAATTTTTGGTTCTCCAAGTTTTGAAATCGATGAGGATGGTCATCCTTGGTATATTTGTACAACGTATACTTATCAAGGTGTAGGTACAAAGAAAAAGGTTACCGGAGCTGTTTTCTTGGATCCGATTAGCGGAGATTCCACAAAGTATAAAATCGGTGATATCCCTTCTTGGGCAGATCGTATTTTTCCTGAGAGTTTGTTGATCGAAGAATTGGATGATAATGGAAGCTTAAAGGATGGATATTGGAATAGTAAGCTTTCACAGAAGGGTGTTACCGTAACCAGTGAAGGTTATAACTATTTGGAGAAGAATGGTGACATTTGGTTGTATAGTGGTATTACCAGTGTAAATGCGGATGCATCCAATCTTGGATTTGTATTGGTCAATATGAGAACACATGAAGCAATGAAGATTGCGACTGCCGGAGCCAATGAAACAAGTGCGATGTCTTCTGCGGAATCACAAGTGAAAAACTATGGCTATCAGGCAACGTTCCCACTTTTGATCAATGTCAAAGGCAATCCTGTGTATTTGACTTCATTGAAAGATAATGGCTTGATCAAAATGTATGCGATGGTTTCCGCTATTGATTATCAAAAGGTTGCGACAGTATCAAGTGATGAAACATTAAATGATTTATTGAAAAAGACCATTACGATGCTTGGAAGCAGCGATGATATCAGTGAAGAAAGCTTACAAGAACAACGCATTAAGGTGAAAAACGTTCAAATGATTAATGTGGAAGGAAATACCATTTATTATATTCAAAGTGATAAGGACGAGATATTTAAAATGACGTTTCACACGAAATATGAAGATAAACTGGTGTTTTTGAAGAGTGGTGATCAATTGGATATCAGCTATGTCGATGGTGATGGAATCAAGTTGATCAAAGATATTAAATAGTGAGTGCTGGTATACTAGCAATGAATGCAATGTAAGAACGTGAGTTTATAAGTGACTCACGTTTCTTTTTATGTATCAATTATAATTGGAGTTTTTCTTATACCTACGACTTCATTCACTATGCTTGTCCAAGTTACACAACCATAGATTCTATCTCCACTTAAACCATTCGTTCTTTGATGAAAGATTTGAAACATAGCGTATCACGATTATGAAAGAAATAGAAAAAATAGTGGGTCAAATGTTTTCTTTGAAAAGTGTTCATTAAGCTTTAGATAAAGATGGTTATTCATAATTTTATAAAGGAATCTTCATGAAACAAATCAATCAATTAGAGTTAGAATGAAATGATTTTAGAGTAATTGATTGATTGTATACTTTAGATTATAATACTTATGAGTATACAAATATGAACGGAGGCATGCTATGTTAGGAAGAATAGAAGAATTAAACTATTTGAATGAATTATATGAAAGTGAACGATTCGAATTTCTTGTAATGTATGGACGAAGAAGAGTAGGAAAAACAACACTTCTACAAGAATTTTCAAAACACGTAAACGCTATTTTTTTTCCTGCACGTGAAAAAAATGATGCATTAAATTTAGGAGATTTCTCAAAAATAATTCAACTTCATTTTGATCAACAATTCATTTCATCATTTAAAAGTTGGGAAGACGCATTTTCTTATATAGGTAATAAAGTACAAGATAGAACAGTACTTATTATTGATGAATTCCCATATATCATTGAAGAAAATCCTTCAGTAAAATCTCTTCTACAACATGTGATTGATCATCATTGGAAAAATAAAAATATCTTTTTAATTCTTTGTGGTTCTTCTGTTAGTGTCATGGAAAATGAAATCATGGGAAGCAAAAGTCCATTGCATGATAGACAAACAGCAACCCTAGAAATAATACCATTTGATTATTTAGAAAGTAGTAACTTCTTCCCTAACTATAGCAATGAAGATAAGCTGATTGCTTATGGTATTTTAGGTGGTATCCCGAGATATTTAGAAGCTTTTGATGCGAATAAATCAATTGAGGAAAATATAGCTTCTAAAATCATTCGAAATGGTTCTTATTTATATGAAGAACCTGAAAATTTATTGAAGGCAAAATTACGAGAAACAAATACCTATAATTCCATACTTTCTGCAATTGCGAATGGAAGAAATAGAATCATAGATATCGCAGATTATATACATGAAGATCGAACAAAAGTTTCCAAATATATAATAACGCTTCAAACATTGCGCTTGGTTGAAAAAAGAGTTCCATGTGGTGAGAGTGAAAAAGCTAAGAAATCGATTTATGTAATAAAAGATAACTTCTTAAGATTCTGGTTTCGATATGAATTTACGAACAATGTATATTATACAATGTTAGGAGTAAAGGATGCAGCTGAAGAAATTATGAAGGATATTTCAAATCTTATGGGAGAAGTGTTTGAAGGAGTATGCAAAGAATATTTGATCCATCAAGCAAAGAAAAGAAAACTTCCATTTATCCCTTTTTCTATAGGAAAATGGTGGGGTAACAATCCAAGTATCAAGGCACAAGATGATGTTGATGTTTTGGCAATTGATCAAAGTGGCAAAAAAGCAATCTTTATGGAATGTAAATTCACATCAGTTCCCATGCCTTATGAAGAATATATCGATCTTGTAAATGCAACAAAAGCATTTCCTGATCTTGAAGAAAAGTATTTGTATTTTGTAAGTAAATCAGGATATACAGAACCCGTAAAACGACAATCAAGAATAGATGGAGCAATTTTATTAACAATTGATGATTTATTTAACGCTTACCATTGAGTGGAATCATGATTTCAGCGAAGATATGGAAATCATTCATAAAAAGGAATGAGATGCATATAAATGATACTCTATGTGCAACTAATCCTTTTTCGTTCATTCAAGTTAAAGTTCATTGTCTTGCCTCATTATAAAGAGCGATATACAATCATGTTTTAAGGAATGAGAAACTTGAATATTTTGTTCACAAGGTTTATATTTTAGTAAATCATGATTTAGTAAATCACGATTTAATAAAATGGAGATGTTGTTATGTTTATTGAAAGAGAAGTCGATCATAGGCAACATTATCTTATGAAGGGTGGAAATAGTTTTAATAATTAAGAACCTTTTTAAATCTTCCGTTGAAGCGCAATAAGCATTAGTAAATGACTTATCTTGGTTAGATATTACAAAATTTGAGGTTTTGAACAAGAAGTAGAAGACATAGTTAAAAAGAATCCGCTTATGGATGAGGTTAGAATTCAAGCAATCGTTCAACAAATAAAATTTAGAATTATAAAGCTAAAAAATATAAAAAGGAATGAGATGCATATAAATGATACTCTATGTGCAGCTAATCTTTTTTCGTTCATTCAAGTTAAAGTTCATTGTCTTGCCTTAATATATAAATCAATATTCTCCAGTTGTAAATAATGCTTCGAAATAAGAATATATATACTCAAACACAGTATTCATACATTGAAATAGGATGGAAATAAATCTTTGTATATGTAAAAAATATGCTTTTTCTTGATGAAAAGATTACATCTGTGTCAGTTCCTAATACTTAGGAAAAAAACAGTAAAAACTTACGTTCTATTAGGAAAGAGATTTCTATGTTTCGCCATCGATAAGGTGTAAGATAGTATCGAGGAGGAATGAATAATGGAGCCAACACAACAATATCGAATAGAGAGAGATTCTTTGGGAGAGGTAGAAGTACCGATTGATGCCTTATATGGTGTACAGACGGTACGTGCTACAAGAAACTTCCCAATAACATATCAAAAAACCCATCCGATGATGGTAAAAGCTTTGGGTATGGTGAAGAAGGCCTGCGCCTTAGCAAATAATGAATGCGGACATTTAGATGATGAGAAATGCGGATATATCACACAAGCATGTGATGAGGTAATTTCAGGTAAATTGGATCAATGGTTTATTACGGATGTGATTCAAGGTGGTGCGGGAACAAGTACCAATATGAATGCCAATGAGGTCATTGCCAATCGTGCAGCACAGCTTGCAGGAAAACCATTGGGTGTTTATGATTATATTCATCCAAATGACAATGTAAACTTCGGACAGTCTACCAATGATGTTTTTCCTACTGCGGGAAAATTAGCTTGTCTGTTTTTGGTGAATGGATTGTTAGAAGAAATTCAACTGTTAGAGGAATCCTTGTTAGATAAGAGCTTGGAATTTCAAGATGTCATCAAACTTGGTAGAACCCATCTTCAAGATGCTGTACCGATTCGTATGGGACAGGAATTTCATGCGTTTGCGACAGCATTGGTACGTGATATCCGAAGAATTCGTACAGCGTTTTATAGCTTGAAGAGCATCAACATAGGTGCGACAGCAGTAGGTACGGGAATCAATACCGATGAACGTTATAAAAAGATCGCAGTACGTTATCTATCTGAAATCTCACAAGTAGAATTAACCAGCGCTAAAGACTTAATTGATGGTACAAGAAATGTAGATCCATTTGTGTTTGCGCATAGTTCGTTAAAGACGTTCTGTGTTAATTTATCTAAGATGTGTAATGACCTTCGTTTGATGGCATCAGGACCAAAGACGGGATTATCCGAGATCTTATTACCTGCACGTCAACCGGGAAGTTCTATTATGCCGGGTAAGGTCAATCCTGTCATTCCAGAGGTTTGTAACCAGGTATGCTTCCAAGTGTTTGGAAATGATCTGACCATTACAAAAGCCGCAGAAGCAGGACAGATGGAATTGAATGTATTTGAACCGGTGTTATTCTTTAACCTATTTCAATCCATTGATTTATTGACACATGCTTGTTATACATTACGTGATAATTGTATTGTCGGCATCATTGCCAATAAGGAACATTGTCGTGAGGTCATGGAAAATTCATTAGGTACGGCAACTGCCTTGGCACCACATATCGGTTATGCAAATGCAAGTAAGATTGCGAAACAAGCATTGAAAGAAAATCGTAAATTAAGAGAATTGATCTTAGAGCATAATTTAATGACAAAAGAAAAACTGGATGAGGTATTGGATATCAATGAGATGACAAGAGCCGGTATTCCGGGAATGCATAAAAAGGGAAGCGGCAGATAAGCCGTTTTCTTTTTGCGATGATTGATTTTATGTGTTGGTTTCGCTATACTAAATAGGGATGTGATGATATGAGAATTTTATGTTTCGGCGATTCCAATACATGGGGCTATGATCCTACAAACGGACTTCGTTATGAAAAGCATCAACGTTATACCGGTATTTTACAAGAGCTTATGAAAGAGGATGACATCATAGAAGAGGGATCGAATGGGCGTACCTTTGTGTTACATGATCCTTATTGTGATCTTGCCAATGGGAAGGACGTATTGCCTTATTTATTGAAATCTCATATGCCATTAGATATCGTGGTTATCATGCTTGGTACCAATGATTTGAAGCGTCAATTTCATTTGTGTAGTGAGATGATCGCAAGAGGAGCGAAAACGCTGATTCGTATGATCAAGGATCCGTATGCGAATGAAAAATATCCGATACCGGATATCTTATTGGTTTCACCGATTCATCTTCATGAGGATATTTGGAAGATGGATGGTTCTATGTTGGATTATGGTAAAGAAGAGTATGAAAACAGTACGCAATTAGCAAAGTATCTAGAAGAAGTCGCAGAAACATATGATTGTGCTTTCTTAGATGCTGCACGATATGCAAAGGCAAGTAAAGTTGATGGTATGCATATGGATATCGATCAACATGAGCAATTGGCTCAGGCAATGGCTTGTAAATTAGAAGAAATGAAAATAAAGAGGAGGACGAAATGAATCATAAAGAAGCGGCGATCAAGAGATTTGTGGAAGGGTATAATTGTGCCCAGGCAGTTGCCTGTAGTTATGCAGAAGAATTGGGACTTAAGGAAGAAATGATATTTCGTTTGATGGAAGGCTTTGGAGGAGGAGTAGCGCATATGGGACATACGTGTGGTGTGATCAGTGGTCTTACGATGGTAGAAAGTTATCGTGTATGTGAGGATATGTCACATATGCCTGATGGAAAACTTATGACGTATGCACATTTACAACCAAAGCTTCAACAATTTCAAGATAACATAGGTAGTCTTAACTGCCATGAGATCTTAAGAACTCATGATCAAACGTTGATAGATGGGAAAAAGGCATGTTGTCGTACTTGTGTGGAATTGGCATGTCAGATTTTGGATGAGACTTTATAAAGCTGTTACAGATAAATGATTTGTAATTTGACAGAAAATGCCGTATACTAATTCAGTAATATGGAGGTAGTACTATGAAGAAATTTCTATGTATTGGTTTGTGTGCATTATGTTTTCTGATCACGGGTTGTTCTGCTAAACGAATAAAAGATACTACTGTGGAACAGATGAAGGAAAAGATGGATCAAAAGGAAAGCTTTGCGATCGTATTTACACAACCAAATTGTGGATACTGTAATAAATTTAAGAAGATGTTGGATACGTATTTGCCAGAGCATGATGTTACCTTGTATGAGGTTTCCTTAAACCGTGATGTCATGTCTGAGGATGAATTTAATGCGATGTTGGAAGATATCAGAGTCTACTTCCCTGAAATGAATGGAACTCCGGATCTGTATTATGTAAAAGATGGAAAGATCGAAGATCATTTTGACGCAGATGCTGTGGATCTCGGTGAAGAAAAGAACTTTAATGATTGGGTAGATAAACATCAGTTAAATAAAGATATTGATTATACAAAAGAAACAGAGAAGTAAAAAAAAGAATTCTCATGAATTCTTTTTTTTATGGTTCCTTTATGCTTCTGGTACTGGCACGCTGTATGAGGGTACAAGGTAGTACCACTTTGACAGGCAATCGTTTGATTTTTCCTGCTTGATGATGTAGGAATTCAGCGGCATATGCTCCCATGGTTTCACTTGGCGCATGAATGGTAGTGAGGGGAGGGGTACAATAGCTGGAAGCATTGATATCATTGAATCCGGTAATGCTGATTTGTTGGGGAATCTGGATACCATGTTCTTGTAAGGAGCGCATTGCTCCTAATGCGATAGGATCACTTGCACAAATGATTGCGGTGATATCAGGATGTTGTGTCAAAAGTGTGGATGCCATTTCATAACCGCTTTCCATAGAAAATTGTTCCTCTAGAATAATGGCATCTAACGCATATTCTTTCGCATAACGTAGAAATGCTATTTTTCTGGGGTCTTCATATAAGCTACCATCTTGGGTATGTTCTTTTCCACTTAGATAAGCCACTTGATGATGACCGCATTGATGGATATGTTCGATCAAATCATGAATGGCTTGCGCAAAATCTAACACGATGCAATGTTCACTATGATCCTTTACTTCCATATCCACAAATAAGATATTCTCTTGATGTTTCGCAAACTTTTTGATTTGCGATGTGGAAAACTTACCGATACAAACGATACCATCTACATCATTTAAATTTTCCTCAATATCCATATCATCTTTAAATATTCTTTTTAAAGCGATCCCATGTGCACTGCAATAATTTTCCACTCCCATACGAATAGTGAAATAATAATTGTCTTCTAATTCTTGTTTTAAAGAATACCATTGGACAATAGCAAAGGTCAATGCCTTTTCATTCTTTTTGTTTTTTCCTTTTTTGACATAATGCAGTTCATTGGCAATCTGAAAGACACGACTTCTGGTTGATTCAGGGACATTCAATGAGGTGTCTTCATTCAATATGCGTGATACGGTTGCACTTGATACCTTTGCCTTTTCTGCGATGTCTTTGATGGTTGCCATGAAAGTACCTCCTATGATTTCGTAAAACGATAGTGTGTGGTTTGCGTATATGGATGAGTAGGATCCGCTATTTGATGATGTGGATAACCAACCAAATTAATTCCATTTGGTACATCTTGTGTTTCTAAAGCGATGCAACATAAAGGAGCACCGGTCATTCCGTTTTCAAAAATTAAGCTTTCATCAAACCAATTGGCTGTATACACTACGACGCTTGATTCATCTGTGGTGATATCAAGACGATGTTGAGAACTTGGATCATATAGCGTGATCACACCTTCATCCAGTAAAAAAGGAGTATCATAATATAAGGTGTTTAGAAATTCCGGATCTTTTTTATCTAAATTGGACTGTATGTCACGAAGTGTGGAAAAATCATAAGCACCGTTCTTTTTGATAGAATATAGTTCACTTGGATGACATTCTTTCTCTATTTTACATTTCCTTGTGGAACAAAGTTTTAATTGATGATGGCGGATACTCTCTTTCATGCCATTTAGATTAAAATAAAGATGGCTTGTCATATTAAGAAGAGAGCGAGCAGGTGGGGTGGCATGATAGGATATCGTAAAGGTATCCTGATGGATTTCATATAAGATATCATAGAGATAGGTACCTTGTGGATAACCATCTGCTTCATGATCGGTTTCTAAATGAAGTTTTAGGCTCGTGCTGTTTGGTTGTGAGATCGTAAACAATTGTCTACTGATTCCATGATTTCCTCCATGAAGATGATGTGCCCCATTGTTGATGCTGAGTTGATGTGTTCCTTGATCCTCATAACGCCCATAAGCAATTCTACCTGCAAACGGTCCGACAAGGGCATTCAGGTAAGGGCCGCCTTGATCGATATAGTCCTGTGGATTTAGAAAGCTGGCAACCATATTGGTCATGCTTCCATGCTCTTTATAATAGATACCACTGATGGTACCACCATAATTTAAAACGGTAACTTTCAGTACCTCATTTTCAATCGTATATTCATATACTGGCTCTTTTTGATATATTGCGACTTGTTTCATATTAATTTCCATTCAACTGCTTCACAAAACGTAAGAAGGCAGCTTGTCCTTTTTCATCCTGTTTGAAGATGCCTGCATCCTCTAAGACCTGTTCAAAGATATGACCAACTTCATCTTGAATCAGCGTATGAAGTTCTTCCTTTGGTGTATCTTTGGAGATGGTTTTCAAATGCTCATACCAGTCTTTGTGAATGGCTAAGTCTTCACTTAATGCTTCATTCTTTGATAAACATTCCTCGATTTGCGCAAGTTCCTTTTTTAAGCGACTTGGTAATACGGCTAATCCCATGACTTCGATCAATCCGATGTTTTCCTTTTTGATATGATGTAATTGTGCATGCGGATGAAAGATGCCCATAGGATATTCTTTTGTGGTACGATTATTTCTCAAGGTAAGATCCAATTCATAATATCCGTTTTTCTTTCTTGCAATCGGTGTAATGGTATTATGTGGTGTATCGCCACTATGTGATAGGATATCTACTTGTTCATCATCATAATGTTGCCAAAGATGTAATACATCCATAGCACAGGCAATCAATGGTTCGATGCTTAATGAACGAAGACGCAAAACGCTAAGTGGCCAAATTACACGACCATAGCTTACTTCAGGGAATTTTTCACTCTTGATTTCCTCTTTCATGGCGGCTCTTTCCATGGCAAAGGTATAGTTTCCTCCCTGGAAGTGATCATGTGTCAAAATACTTCCACCTACGATCGGTAAATCTGCATTGGAACCAAGGAAGTAATGTGGAAAGGTCTTCACAAACGCTAATAAACAACGAAAATTATTTTCATTGATTACCATCGGAATGTGCTCTGCATTGAATACGATACAATGTTCATTGTAATAGGAATAAGGGGAGTATTGCAGATAGTAACGTTTTTGATTTAAATCCAAAGGAATGATACGATGATTGTTTCTAGCGGGATGTGATAGTGTTCCGGCATAGCCTTCATTTTCTTTACACAATAAACATTTTGGATATTTGCTAGGTGGTAATAATTTTGCTTTGGCGATATCTTTAGGATCTTTTTCCGGCTTACTGAGGTTGATGGTGATATCGATGGGACCATACTTGGTTTCGGTAACCCAATGTAAATCCTTCGCAATGCGATCGGTGCGCATATAATTGCTGGCACGACTCAATTCATAATAATAATCTGTTGCTTCCTTCGGACTGTGTGCATAATGTTCTTTGAATGTTTGAATGACTTCACTGGGTCTTGGCATCAGACAATTCATGATGCGAGTATCCAATAGCTCTTTAGATACCGTAGTATCTTCAATGATTCCTTTTTCAATGGCATAATGAAGCATTTCATCGAGAATTTCCTGAGGGGAAGAGAGTGACTCTTCTTCCATTGCTACATCTTCATAGTCTTGAAGGTGTAAGACATCCAAAAGCTGATTGGTTACATAGATGACATCCTCTTCTTTTAAAAGATGGTGTGCCAAGCCGTAATTTACAAGGCGTTTGATCGTTTTATTCATGATTATTCTCCTGCTTTCTTTTCTTTCTTTTATTCTACCACTTTTCGTGCGCCATCACCAATCGATGCGATATAGAAATCACAAGCATAACCGATCTTATCTAAGTATTCCTTTCTTACCTTTTCTTGAAATGCTTCGATCATAGGATTGGATACGATGGCAATGGCACATCCACCGAAACCGGCACCGGTCATTCTGGCTCCTATGGTACCGGGTTGTTTCCATGCGGCTTCTACTAAGGTATCTAATTCGATCCCTGTCACTTCATAATCATCACGTAAAGAAATATGAGAAGCATTCATCAATTGACCAAAGGTAGTAAGGTCATCCTTTGATAACGCATTGATTGCAAGTTTTACACGTTCGTTTTCATGAATGGCATGCTTTGCTCGACGCATACGTTCCTCACTTTGGATGGTATCCTTGATCTGATCGAATTCTAAAACGCTTAAATCACAAAGGTTTTGAATATCAGCTTTGGTTTGCAATTCTTTTAAGGCTGTTTCACATTCTTTTCTACGCTCATTATATTTAGAATCCATAAGACCTCTTTGTTTGCATGTATTCATGATAACGATGCTAGCATCTTTTAACTTCACAGGAGCATACGTATACGCAAGCGTAGCGGTATTTAAAGCGATGGCATGATCCTTTTTTCCCATACCGATGATGAATTGATCCATGATCCCACAATTCATACCGACAAACTTATTTTCTGCTTCTTGAGCAATCTTAACGATATCGATAGGATCTATATCAAAGTCATATAAGTCTTTAAGAATGGTTCCAATCAGTACTTCTAACGATGCGGAACTGCTTAAGCCTGCTCCATTGGGAATGTTGCCTTCAATTAAGATATCAAAACCGGTGGATAATCGATAGCCTTTTTCCTGAACATAATAGATGACACCTTTGGCATAATTTGCCCAATCATCTTTTTCATCATAATGTAATGAGGTAATGTCACAGACGATTTCACCTTTCTTCGCAAAATTATTGGAATAAAAATGGACTTCCTGATCCTTACGCAATGCCGCAACTGCATAAGTACCATAGGTAATGGCACAAGGAAATACCATTCCTCCATTATAATCTGTATGTTCTCCGATGAGATTGACACGTCCTGGAGAAAAGAACAGCTCTCCTGCATGTTTGTAGCGTTCTTGAAACTGGTTGATAAGTTCTGCTTTCATAGTGATCTCTCCTTTGCTTGTAAGCTCTATCATCACTATAAGCAACGGTTTACTAAATGTCAATAAATTTAGTAAAATAAGTTGGTAAAACTGGTAAAAAGTTTACTAAAAGTGAAAAAGATAGCAATCATCTCAAATCAGAAATTTATACTTTTAAAGAGATAAAGAATGATTTTCGATGGTTTTGTTGAATTCCATGAAAAAACATTGGAAAAGGCGTAATCTTCATGTATAATAAGCATATAGAAGGTAAATTCTATTTCTGATTGGTTTTTTTTAAACCAACAAGATCATTCATGCATATCTTATAAAAACAAAATAATGGAGGACATACGAATGAAGATCAAAAATGATGATGCTTTATCTTTTTTACGCAGTTTTGGGTTTCGCTGTTGTGAACATACGGGGGAAGGATTTATTCGTTATCATAAAACAATAGGAAATATGATCGTGACGATCGCAAACGGACAATTTGAAAATAAGATCCGTATTTCTTTACTACAGGATAAAGAAGGAAGAATACGCACATCTTATAAAGATATCTTAGAATATACGGAAATGATCGGGTCTATGATCGATGCCGGCTTGATCGCAGAAAGTGCATCCGTTGATTTAGAAAAGGAAGAAGCATTAGATGAGATAGAGCTTATGGAAAATCCATTGATATCTTTTCCGAGAAAACCAGAAGGATTTATGGCACAATAGCAGGTAATCACTGCTATTTTTTTGTTTTACTTGTGAAATTTTGGCGTTTTTTGCGTTTAACGTGTATAATAAATAAAAAAAGGGAGGCGAATCAAATGATTGATGGACATATGCATTTGGAAAATGGCCCATTAAGTGTGGACTATGTTATGGAATTTGTAAATGCCGGAGTAAAGGCAGGAATGGATACGATACAAATATTGGATCATACTCATCGATTTGAGGAATTTGCGCCAATGTATGAAGTGTTAAAAGAAACAGCCCCTCAACAAAAGGCGTGGTTTGATAAGAAAAAATTAGAACCGCTTCGTGTATATCACGAATTGATAGAAGAGGTTCGCTCTAAAGCATTACCGATCGAGGTACGCTTTGGCTTAGAGGTGTGCTATGCACCTCAGGATAAAGCTTTGATTCAGGATGTGTTATCTAGATATCCTTATGATTTTGTGATTGGTAGCATTCATTCTATTGATGGTAGATTATACGATATGAAAAGCTTTTCCAGGGAAATTTTGTGGGATCGATTTGATACCGATGAGATTTATCGACGTTATTATGAAATCATGGAAGATATGATTGGTAGCGATTTGTTTACTCAGATCGGACATCCGGATCAGTTAAAGCTGTTTCATGATGTGCCGAATTATGATTTAGTTCCAACCTACGAAAAACTCGCTAAGCTTGCGAAAGAACATGATGTTTATATGGAAAACAATACCGGGATCCATTATCGTTATGGTCATGAAGATATCGGGACCAATCCTGTGTTTCTTGCAATCTTAAAGAATCATGGTGTAAAGATCATGACCGCAAGTGATGCACATCAGCCTCAAGATGTAGGGAAATTCATACAGGAGATAACAAAATGATCTATTTTGTACGACATGGACAAACGGATTGGAATAAACAAGGTCTTCTACAAGGACAAAGTGATATTCCATTAAATGAGGAAGGGATCGCTCAGGCAAAGCAGGTAGGGGAATGGTTAAAAGAGATACCTATCGATAAGGTGTATTGTTCCCCATTAAAGCGTACCAGAGAAACCGCAAATTGGATCATTGCCGATAGAGGGTTGGCCGTTTCAGAAGATGAACGACTTTTGGAACGCCATTTTGGAGAATTGGAAGGAAGTCATAAAAGCGAATGGGATTTTCAAAGCTTCTGGGTATTGGATACACAGGCGAAATATGGGATGGAATCAGTAGAGGATCTATTTGAGCGAGTATATCGTTTCTTGGATATGATACAAGAAGAAGCCATCGATCACAATATTTTATTGGTAGCACATGGGGGTGTGAGCATTCCATTTCAATGCTATTTCAATGAGGAATACAAAAAGAAAGAGCTGACTTCTTTGATCTTGAAAAACTGTGAAGTCGCACAAAGAGAAAGTAAGAAGAAGCAGATGTGTGAAAAGGGATGAAAAATCCCTTTTTTTTTCGGGGCTATGTAAGAATAAAAGGCGCCTTTAGCATTGACAGGACATGGGAAAAGATTTAAAATTAAAGAGTGGGAAAACGACTTTCACAATACTTGTGAAAAAGTTCCCAAACATATATTTCTATGATAGAGGGTAGAAATATGCGATAAACCAAGGCTACAACTTTTTCATAGAAAGTAGCATACATTGGTAAAATCATGGATGACACGAGAAAGGAGAAATGACATGATTTATTCAAAAGAAGTTGAAAACATGTGCCCAGTAACATGCGGCGCTAGTCACGGATGTGCTCCTATTCCTGAAGAAGGAAAATGGGTTTACTCAAAAGAAATCAAAGACATCTCTGGTTTAACACACGGTATCGGATGGTGTGCTCCACAACAGGGTGCCTGCAAATTAACGTTAAACGTAAAGGAAGGTATCATCGAAGAAGCATTGATCGAAACGATTGGTTGTTCAGGTATGACTCACTCCGCTGCGATGGCAAGTGAGGCAATCGTAGGAAAGACTTTACTGGAAGCAGTAAACACTGACCTTGTATGTGATGCAATCAATACTGCTATGCGTGAATTGTTCTTACAGATCATCTACGGACGTACTCAGTCTGCATTCTCTGAAAACGGACTTCCTGTAGGTGCTGGTTTGGAAGACTTAGGTAAAGGAACTCGTTCTCAGGTAGGTACGATTTATTCTACCAAAGTAAAGGGTCCTCGTTACTTGGATCTTGCTGAAGGCTACATCCTGAAAATGGGATTAGATGAAAACAGTGAAATCATTGGTTACGAATATGTAAACATGGGTGTTTTCATGGATGCTGTTAAAAAAGGTGTAAATGCTGAAGAAGCATTGAACAACGCTAAGAAAACTTACGGTCGTTATGCAGATGCTGTTAAATATATCGACCCAAGACACGAATAGGAGGAAAAATCATGGCATTATTTGAAGGATACGAAAGACGTATTGATAAAATCAATGAAGTATTAAACTCATATGGTATTTCTTCCGTCGAAGAAGCAAAAAAACTATGTGATGATAAAGGTGTAGATGTTTACAACCTTGTAAAAGAAATTCAGCCAATTTGTTTTGAAAACGCTAGCTGGGCTTACATCGTAGGTGCTGCTATCGCAATCAAAAAAGGTGATAAAACAGCTTATGATGTAGCAAAATCTTTAGGTGAAGGTCTTCAGGCTTTCTGTATTCCAGGATCTGTTGCTGATGATCGTAAAGTTGGTTTAGGTCATGGTAACCTAGCTGCTATGTTATTGAACGATGATACAAAATGTTTCGCATTCCTTGCAGGACACGAATCTTTCGCTGCTGCTGAAGGTGCAATCGGTATCGCTCGTAACGCTAACAAAGCACGTAAAGAACCACTTCGTGTTATCCTAAACGGTTTAGGAAAAGACGCTGCAAAAATCATTTCTCGTATCAATGGATTTACTTATGTAGAAACTAAATTCGATTATTTCACAGGTGAATTAAGTGAAGTAAGCAGAACTTCTTACTCTAATGGAGAAAGAGCTGCTGTTAACTGCTACGGTGTAGATGATGTACGTGAAGGTGTTGCTGTTATGCATCACGAAGGTGTAGACGTATCCATTACTGGTAACTCTACAAACCCAACTCGTTTCCAGCACCCAGTTGCAGGTACATACAAAAAAGAATGTATCGAACAGGGTAAGAAATACTTCTCTGTAGCTTCAGGTGGTGGTACAGGACGTACCCTTCACCCAGATAACATGGCTGCTGGTCCTGCTTCTTATGGTATGACTGATACTATGGGACGTATGCACTCAGATGCACAGTTCGCCGGTTCTTCTTCAGTTCCTGCTCACGTTGAGATGATGGGTCTGATCGGTATGGGTAATAACCCAATGGTTGGAGCTAGTGTTGCTGTTGCAGTAGCAATCGCTGAGGCAATGAACAAATAATTCATATTCTATGAAAAAGTAAGATGATTTCCTTTGAAATCATCTTTTTCTATATTTGATTAGAAAAACATAACAATCATGGAAATGTCTTGCAGTTTTATTAAAATGGCTATATCATAAAGAAAAGAAGGAGGAGCTGTGATGAACAAAAAAATGGTTGCGCCGATCCTTATCGGTATCTTAGTAACAGGGTACTTTCTATTATGGATAGCGTTGATCTTATGGTCAGATAGAAATGGCTTTCTAATGATCATGTTGGGAATACCCATGACTGCTCTTTTGTTTCTTTGGATTCATGTAGTAAAAGAGCGCATTGATGAGATAAGGAGTGGTGAAGAAGATGATCTTAGTCAATACTGATTACATTACAGGAAAAGAGTTAGAAATGCTTGGTTTAGTGAAAGGAAGTACCATCCAAACCAAAAATATCGGAAAAGACATTTCTCAAGGATTTAAAACATTGGTTGGTGGAGAATTAAAGGCTTATAATGATATGATGAATGAAGCCAGAGCACTTGCGACAAAACGTATGGTGGAAGAAGCGGAAGGTATGGGAGCCGATGCCATTGTGAATATACGTTATGCTTCTAGTGCCATCATGGGTGGTGCTGCAGAGGTCATCGCTTATGGTACTGCGGTGCGATTTCAATAGAACCTTTTGAGGTTCTTTTCTTTTGAAAAAAATGGAAATTGTAATAGTTTTATCATCATTTCTGTGGTATATTATTATTGGTATTTTACAAAAAGTTGGAAAGAAGGAAAAGTATGGCTAGAAAGATAGGAATCGATTTGGGTACGACCAATTTATTGATCTGTGTCGACAATAAAGGTGTTGTTGTGGATGAGCCCTCTATTATCACTGTAGATGCGCAATCTAAAAAATGTATCGCAGCAGGATTAGATGCAAGAGATATGTTGGGACGTACACCTAAAAATATGATATGTATCCGCCCTTTGAAAGATGGCGTTGTTGCGGATTTCGAAGCAACAGATATGATGTTAAATTATTTTTTAAAAAAATGTGATTTGAAAGGGATGTTTCAGAAAAATGTCATTCTGATTTGTCATCCTACGAAAATAACCAGTGTAGAGAAAAATGCAATCAGAGATTGTGCATATCGTGCAGGGGCAAAGAAGGTTTATTTAGAAGAGGAACCAAAGATTGCGGCATTGGGTGCCGGTCTTGATATCGGAAAAGCCAGTGGAAACATGGTATTGGATATCGGTGGTGGAACCAGTGATATTGCAGTATTGTCATTAGGTGACATCGTTTGCTCGACTTCAATTAAAACCGCTGGTAATCGTATTACACAAGATATCATTGAGAATGTACGTGTACAGAAAAAAATGTACATTGGGGAACAAACTGCAGATGAAATCAAAGTGAAGATTGCGAATGCTATTCCAAGTAATGATCCAGAAACCATCAGTATCAGTGGTAGAGATGTAGAAACCGGATTACCTCATGCAATTGAAATAAATGCAAATGAAGTAGAAACTTGGATCCATCAAAGCCTTCGTGAAATCGTTCATGCGACAAAGACCATTCTTGAAGTAACACCTCCGGAACTTGCTTCAGATATCGTTCAACATGGATTGGTATTGACCGGTGGAGGAGCTTTATTAAAGAACCTTGATCAGTTAATGAAAGATGAGTTAAAAATACCGGTATATGTAGCAGAAAATGCATTGAAATGTGTTGTAGATGGTTGCCAGATCATGCTTGAAAATTTATAAACAGATCGATTTGATCTGTTTTTTTTAGGACCCCTTGTTCTAGTTTTTTCTCTTTTTTTTGGTAGATCATAACTTCATGATCTTTAGGTTGTTAAAGCAACATTTTTTCAAAAAATGAAAGGAAATTTTAATAATTTGCACAAAAAATATAAGAATTTTTCATTTTTGTAACTTTTGGAAAAATTTATGTTACTCTTATAGGCGAAACAGGTCGATTGCCTCCTATTCAAAGATACTCCCATTCTTATGACAAAGCAATATGAAGTACCTAAAACAATCGTCCTGTTTCACTTAATCGTGCTATAATGAAACCATAAGAGGTGATGAAGATGTTATTATCAGCATACACAGTTCCTCATCCTCCGATCATCTTATCAGAGATCGGAAAAGGAGAAGAAGAAAAAATCGCAAAGACACAAGTAGCTTACCATAAGATTGCGAAAGAAATCGCCCATCTACAACCGGATACCATTCTTTTCTTCTCATCGCATGCACCGGCATATTATGATTATATATCGATCTCTTCAGGGAAGGAAGCATATGGTGATTTTGCAAACTTTCATGCCTCAGATGTCAAATTTTATGAGGTTTATGATACTGAACTGGCATTACAGATACAAGAGGAAGCCCAAAAAGCCAATCTACCAGCAGGATTATTAGGTGATCATTCAGCACAATTAGACCATGGCACTATGGTGCCGCTGTATTTTATCGAACAAGAGCTAGAGGATTTTCAAATCGTGAGAATCGCAGTAAGTGATTTAGATAGGGAAATTCAATATCAATTCGGTCAATGTATCGCTCATGTATTAAGAGAAAGTAAAAAGCGAGTTATCGTGATAGCAAGTGGTGATCTTTCTCATAAGTTAAAATCAGATGGTCCATATGGATTCAGTAAGGAAGGTCCGATATTTGATCAAAAGATACTTTCCATCTTTAAAAGCAATGATTTTGATGCATTGTTACGAATGGATGAAACCATTGTAGAAGAAAGTGCACAATGTGGTTTTCCTACTTTCTTAATGCTGGCAGGTGTATTATCACGATTTTCTCATCAAACAAATGTATTATCTTATGAAGGGGTCTTTGGTGTAGGCTATCTTATTGCCTCCATATCAATTGAACAAGATCTTTATGTGGCTTTGGCTAAAATGGCATTAGAGTATTACATAAAATATCATAGCGTGCTACCTGCATCCTGTATTCCAAAAGAATTATATCAACCGGCAGCGGTATTTGTTTCCCTGAAAAAACATGGGGAATTAAGAGGTTGTATCGGTACGATCTTGCCTACAAAAGATAGCGCAGGTGAGGAGATCATCGCAAATGCCATTGCCGCAGGTACAAGAGATCCAAGATTTCATTGTATCACCTATGAAGAACTACCTCTTTTGGAATATAGTGTAGATGTCTTGAGTGAACCTGAGGATATTGATTCATTAAATGAACTGGATGTGAA
Source organism: Hoskinsella mucinilytica (assembly GCF_045223415.1). NCBI lineage: Bacteria > Bacillati > Bacillota > Erysipelotrichia > Erysipelotrichales > Erysipelotrichaceae > Hoskinsella > Hoskinsella mucinilytica. The sequence continues at coordinate 43,183 of NZ_JBEQZJ010000028.1, forward strand.
GCGTTATGGCATCATCGTAGGAGATGATCACCATAGAGGCCTTCTTTTGCCCGATTTGGTTGGCGTGGACACAGTTGAGGATCAAGTGAGAATTGCGCTGACAAAGGCCGGAATGGATGGAAATGACCCGTTTTATCTTCAAAGATTTGAGGTGGTACGACATTATGAAATGTGATCTATGTTTTCATCATTGTGAAATAGCGGAAGGGAAAGACGGTTTCTGTAAGGCCAGAGGTTGTGTAAACGGAAGCATTGTTCCTTTGCAGTATGGAAAAGTGACATCGATTGCTTTGGATGCTATAGAAAAAAAGCCTTTTGCACACTTTCATCCCGGAAGCAAGATCTTATCTATTGGAAGTAGTGGATGTAATTTTCATTGTGATTTTTGTCAGAATTACACCATCAGTCAAAAACCGGAACCTGAATTTGAAAGAGTTACACCGGAAGATATCGTATTTCTTGGAGAAGATATGAAACAACAAGGTAATATAGGAATTGCATATACGTATAATGAACCATTGATCAGCTACGAGTTTGTTTATGATTGTGCAAGACTTGCACATGATCATCAGTTGAAAAATGTTGTTGTGACCAATGGAGCGATTTCCTCCAACTATCTGTTGGATCTATTACCTTATATTGATGCGATGAATATTGATCTAAAATCTATACAACCTAAATTCTATCAGGATATTCAAGGAAATTTAGAACAGGTCAAACAGACAATCGTGATTAGTAGTGCCTATACGCATGTAGAGCTTACGACCTTGATCATACCGGGAAGAAATGATTCTATACGTGATATGGAAGAAGAAGCCGCATGGATTGCTTCAATTGATCCTGATATTCCTTTGCATCTTACAAGATATTTCCCGGCATACCAATGTAAGATAGCACCTACCAATGTTGATATCTTGAAAGAGCTGTATGGCGTTGCTAGAAAGTATTTGAATTTTGTGTATTTAGGAAATTGTTAAATCAACCCATGATCATGTTCTCACTTTCATTTATTCGTTGAAAGTGGGATTTTTTTTATTGAACAGGATTATAAGATTACCGGATATGGTTTTGAGAAGACACAAAAAAAGCCTTTTGACAAAGGCTTCAATGTTACATGGTGCCGACACGCAGAATTGAACTGCGCGCTGAGCATTACCATTGCTCTGTATTACCACTATACTATGTCGGCTTGATACTGCTTGAAAGCTATTATATTATAATATATTTTTATAATTTTTCAACAGCTTTCCTGCAGTTTGTTGATTTTTTTATAACTTTTTTAATTCCTGATACACTTTGGCAATGGGTAATCCCATCACATTGTAGTAATCACCATTGATTTTTTCAACCAGAAGCTTACCTTTTCCTTGTATGCCATAAGCGCCGGCTTTATCATAGGGTTCTTCGCTATCTAGATAAGCTTTCAGAAATTCATCATCTATGTTATGGAAGGTAACCTCTGTGATCTCATGAAATAATAGTTGCTTGTTTTCTCCAAGGATGGCGACACCACTAATGACCTGATGTGTATGCCCACAAAGTAATTCAAGCATTCGCTTTGCGTCTGCTCTGTTTTTAGGTTTTCCTAGGGGTTGATCTTGATAAATAACCATAGTATCACAGCCAAGTACCCACGCTTTGGGATGTATATCAAAAACGGCCTTTGCTTTTTGATATGCAATTTGTTCGATTGCTTTTTCAATTGGTAGATTTGTATCAAGAACTTCCTTTGTTTCTACACTTTCCACGGTAAAGGGAATACCGCAATCATGCATCAATTCTTTTCGTCTTGGTGAATTGCTTGCGAGAATGATACTAGGAATGCTCATGATTCATCAACTCCTTATGAACCTTATGTAACTGGTGTCTTAGATAAATGTAGCTTACGACAAATAAAGAACCGAATCCGGCAGCAAACCATCCAACAATTCTGAACACTAATTTATAGAAGAATTCACTTGGAAATAAATTGATCATCAAATCTGTAGATGGATCTAATAACCATAGGTCATTACGGAAGGCAAGTCGATGAAAGGCAGTCCAGAAAGCATTAAAATCCGCATAAGCCCAAATACCTAACATCACAAAAAATACGGTAAATAAAATCGCTGTTTTCATATAGGCAATACTGATATGCGTATAGATACCGCTATGATATTGAAAAATAAGATAAAGAATCGAAATAAGCAGAACACCAATACATACATAGCGAAGGATCAAAGCAAATTGATACAAGTTCTTGACATCAACCATATGACTTGCTTCTCTATCGTTAAATGCCAATACCTTGGTTCCTTTGAGTTGAATTTCTACTTGGATATCATCACGTTTATCTTTTAAATAATCCAATAATGTGTTGGTAGAACGATTTAGATCTTCCTCCGTCATACCAAGTGATTGCGCAGTATTCAATGCACTATATTCTTTCGCATAGAATCCCTTGTCAAAGCAATTTTGATCAATACTGGTAATCAATACGATCAATATTGCGCTAACTGCAACTGCATATGCCGCAATTATGTTGATTTTTTCTATTATTTGTTTCATACAATTACTCCTTTTTTTTAAAGGCATTGTATATCGTATCATAAATTGAAGAAAAAAGAAATGTTCTTTCAGAAATCTTTCATTTAATAGCAGTTTTATTCCACGGCTATCAAATGAAGATTGCTGACTCCTCGGCAAGTATTCAATTGTTCCATTAATTCATCAATAGAAACCATCATTTCGCATAAATCAAAGGAAATGACAACACTTGCCCAATCATGAATGGGAATGTTTTGGTTGATGGTAAGGATATTTGCGTTTACTTTTGACATCGTATTCAATACTTCACTCAAAATTCCTTTGTCATGATGTAGCATGAGGGATATCACTGCTTTTCTGGCACTCATACCTTGAGCTGGCAGGAAAACATAATCTTTGTACTTATAGTAAGTGCCTCGAGAAATACCAACTTTTTTTACTGCTTCACTGACCTGTTTTACTTCACCATTTTGTAATAAAGATCTTGCTTCTATGACCTTATCTAAAACATCAGGTAGGATGGTACTGTCTACAATGTAATATTTTTCCATTAAATCACCTCATCTTTACAACCTTCATAAGTTGCATGAAGGAGCCTGAAATCCCAAGATGGATAAGTGTGTGATAATTCAGTAACGATCGTTTCCGCTATTTCTTCACTTTGTGTCAATGCCATCATGGTTGACCCACTACCTGAAATAAACATGGTAATAGCACCTGATTCATCACAAATGCTTCTGACATTATCATAGGCAGGAATCAGTTGTTTTCGATAAGGCTCTTGCATTTGATCTTTGCATGCCTTTTTCAAAATCAAAGCATTACCGATTTCCATTGCTTTCGCAAGTGCTGCGGTACGTCCCATTTGATACACTGCTTGTGGATAGCTCATCTGTGTTGGAAGAACTTCTCTTGCAGCTTTGGTACTAACTTCAAAATCGGGAATCATGGTCACAAAGATCAAATCTTTTTTCACACCATAGCGGATCATGGATGGTTTTCCTTCATCCATAAAGGAAACACATAATGCGCCGAAGATGGCCGGAGCAACATTATCGGGATGTCCTTCCATTTGTGTTGCCAAATCAAAGATTTCATATTTATTCATCGGGTGTTGAAACATTGCATTCGCACCACATAAACCGGCAACGATACAGGTAGCACTGCTTCCCATACCACGGGCATAAGGAATATTGGTCTCTACATGCATACGCAATCCACGAATGGATCGATTCATATATTGTAGTCCTTTTAAAAATGCCTGATAAATAAGATTATCTTCTGTACAATAGGCTTCTTCACAACCTGTGATTTCAAGACCTTGATCTATACTTTCAAAGGTAACGGTACAAAATTCATCCAATGCGATTCCTAAGCAGTCATAACCGGGACCAAGATTTGCACTGGTCGCCGGTACACTGACCTTAATCATGGAATTTCTCCTTAACTGTTGTTTTTACAAATTGTTCCATATCATCTTTATCTACCAGGGCATGATGACGAACTTCCATCGTAGATAATTCTTTTAATGGTGCCGGAATCATAGCACCTGTGTTTGCCTCTAACTGGTTCATACAAGCAAATTCATCATCCTCACCTTTACCGAAGATAGCTTCATATACAGCGGGAGCAAATTTATATGGAGAAGCTGTGGATAATAATACACAAGGATGAGCAGCATCTTCCTTTTCGTAATCCTTCATCACTTTATATGCTACTGCTGTATGTGGATCCATAACATAACCATGTTGCTCATACATATCTTTGATAGCCTGAGCGCAAGCTTCATCATCACAATAACCACCGGTAAAATCTTTTTTGACACTTTCATAAATGTCTTGTCTTACTTTATAAGACCCCTTACTTTCCAGATCTTTCATCAAAGAAGCGATATAATCGGCATCTTTTCCACTCTTATAATACAATAGACGTTCTAAATTACTACTGATCAAGATATCCATGCTTGGAGAGATCGTTTTATAGAACGGACGGTTACGATCATATACACCATCTTTTAAGAAATCAAATAGTACATTGTTAGAATTGCTGGCAACGATAAAACGATGAACCGGAAGTCCCATGCATTTCGCATAATAGCCGGCCAAAACATTTCCATAATTACCGGTTGGTACACAGAAGTTGATTTCATCACCGAATGAGATTTTTTTCTGTTGAACCATTTCTTTATAAGCATAGATATAATAAACCACCTGTGGAATCAATCGACCGATATTGATAGAATTGGCACTGGATAGGGTCACATGATCTTTTGCAAGCTCCTCAGCTAGTTCTCTGTTATTGAAGATTTTCTTCACATTGGATTGGGCATCATCGAAGTTTCCCTTAATTGCACAAACTGTAGTGTTATCACCAGTTGTGGTTACCATTTGTAGTTTTTGAATATTTGATACACCATTATCAGGATAGAAAACAGTGATTCCTGTACGTGGAACATCCTTGAAACCTTCCAATGCGGCTTTTCCGGTGTCTCCGGATGTTGCTGTTAATATCATGACATTTTCATCTTGGTGTGTTTCCAAAGATACTCTCATCAACTGTGGTAACATACGTAGACCAATATCCTTAAAGGCACAAGTTGGACCATGGAATAGCTCTAATATAGCTTCATCGTCTACAAAATGTAGGGGAGTAATTGCCTCGTTACGGAATTTATTCGCATAGGCATCATTGACACAACGTTTGACCTCCTCTTGTGTAAAATCAGGAAGAAGCATGGATAATACCGTTTCAGCCATTTCCATGTAATCCATTTCCATCATGTCTTTTAACGGAAGTCTTAACTGATCTAATCCATCATAGACATAAAGTCCTCCATCCTCAGCAATTCCTTTTAGAATCGCCTGTTTTGCTGTAAATGCTTGTTTTGAATCTCTTGTACTTGTATATATTTCGTTCATTTTACTTTCTCCTTTTTTCTATCTTGCAATTCGTTGTATACTATGATACAATGTTCGCAATCTAAAAACAAGTGTTTTTGGTGAAAAGACACATTTTTTATGAAAAGGAGGAAATATATGAATATTGCGATATTAGGATATGGAACGATTGGAAGCGGTGTACATCAGATTGTAGAAGAGGGCGCAACTCTTTTGACAAAACAGCTACATGTGACACGCATTCTGATTCGTAAGGGAAAAGAAAAAACACTTCCTTATATGTGTGATGATATAGAAGACATCGTAAATGATCCTGCAGTGGATCTTGTTGTTGAAACAATGGGAGGCATTGAACCTGCACATACGTATATCGTACAGGCATTGGAACATGGGAAACATGTCGTTACCGCCAATAAGGCAGTAGTTGCGGCATACCTAAAAGATTTCAATGAATGTGCAAAAGAAAACAATGTAAAATTTTATTATGAGGCAAGTACCGGAGGAGGTATTCCTTGTATCGCCGGGCTAGAAAAGGCCTTACGTATTGATGCCGTAGATGAAATTCATGGTATTTTCAATGGTACCAGTAATTTTATTTTGGATCATATGCAACGTTTTGGGACTAGTTTTGATGAGGTGCTGAAAGAAGCACAGCGTTTGGGATATGCTGAGGCAGATCCTAGTGCGGATATCGATGGATATGATATTTGTAATAAGGTAAGAATTTCTGCTAGTATTGCATATGATTTCCATGTACCTGACAATTTTCCAATCTTTGGAATCAGAAATATCACCAAAGAAGATGTCATGTATTTCAAAAGCATGAACAAGGTGGTTCGATTCATCGCAAAGACAAAGCGAAACGCTAATCGCTATAGCTGTGTTGTGGAACCGATCTTATTTAACGAAACGGAATTAGAAGCAAATACACAGGATAATTACAATTTGATCAGCATGCATGGAAAAACCATCGGTGATTTGAAATTCTATGGTCAAGGTGCCGGAAAGTTGGCAACTGCCAATGCAGTCGTACAGGATGTATTGGATATTTTAGAAGGCAAGGAACATATGGAACGTGCCTATCAAGAAGATATGGTATATGATACGACATTGTGCAAACGTGATTATGTATTACGTGCAGATAAAACTTGTCGTGTATATTTCAAGGGTATCAAATATGAAACAAGTACCTTTGATAAATATATGTTGATCAAGGATATTGAAGTAATGAAAATGCATGAATTGATGAAGAAAGTGTTAGAAGTAGATCCTACTGCATTTATGGCAAGTATCTATGAGAGGGAGAACGTATGATCAAGATAACAAAATTCGGTGGCTCAAGCGTAGCCAATGCACAGCAGTTTACTAAGGTAAAAAATATTATAGATGCGGATCAAGCAAGAAAATTTGTCGTGGTCAGTGCAAGTGGAAGAGAGCATAAAGATGATAATAAGGTAACTGATTTACTTTATTTAATTGAAGCTCATTTAAAATATAGTGTGGATTATCTTCCTTTATATTCTTTGATTGAAGAAAGATTTTTATCCATTAAGGCAGATTTGAATCTAACTTATCCAATTGAAGATGATTTAAATGAATTAAAATCCCAATTAAATAAATCGATGTCTACTGATTACTTGGTATCTCGTGGAGAATATTTAACAGCGAAGTTGATGGCTGAATATCTAGGTTTCCCATTTGTCGATGCGAAGGATATCATCACTTTCCGCTATGATGGAAAAATTGACTTTGATGCGACAAAATATCGATTAGATGGCTTTATGAAGGATCATGATCGTTTTGTAATGCCTGGTTTCTATGGTGCACTTCCTGATGGAACCATCAAAACAATGTCACGAGGTGGAAGTGATATCACCGGTTCTATTCTTGCTCGTATCCTAAATGCGGATATGTATGAAAACTGGACAGATGTATCCGGTATTCTAATGGCAGATCCAAGAATCGTCAAACATCCAAAAAGAATCGATAAGATTACATATAGTGAATTGCGAGAGCTATCCTATATGGGTGCCAGCGTGCTACATGAAGAGGCGATCTTTCCTGTAAAGGAAAAGAACATTCCTATCAATATTTTAAATACCAATCATCCAGAAGAAGGCGGAACCATCATCGTAGAAGAGGATGACGGTATGAGTGGAGAAACCATTACGGGTATTGCAGGTAAGAAGAATTTTACTGTTGTGGCGATTTATAAAAACCATATGAGTGATGAAGTCGGTATCATTCGCCGTGCCTTAGAAGTGTTTGAAAATTATCGTGTTAACATTGAACATATACCAAGTGGAATCGATTCCTTTAGTATTGTTGTAAGTGGAGATGAAGTTAAGGATGTTATCTATGATATCGTAACGGATATCAAGCGTGCATGTAATCCGGATAGCATTAAGGTCATCGATCATATCGCATTGATTGCGACAGTAGGACGTAAGATGATGTATAAGCCAGGTATGAGTGGTAAGATTTTCTCTGTACTTGGAGAAAATGATATCAATATTCGTATGATTGCACAAGGTAGTGATGAAATCAATATCGTTGTAGGTGTAGAGGATAAGGATTTTGAAAAAACGATCGATGCAATCTATCACAGTTTTGTATCAAATGAATAAGATGGAAGGAAAGGGTAGAAACGTATGAAAACATATAACGTAGCAATTCTTGGCGCAACAGGAGCAGTTGGTCAGGAAATGATCAAAATTTTGATGGAAAGAAAGTTTCCGATTAAGGAATTGCATTTGCTAGCAAGCGCTAGAAGTGCTGGGAAAAAGATGTGGATCAATGAAAAAGAATATACCATAGAGGAAACAACAGAACAGAGCTTTGATGGTATGGATATCGTATTAGGAGCCGCAGAAAATGATATTGCACAAAAATATTTACCGATTGCAGTAGAAAAAGGGGCTGTGGTTGTCGATAACTCCAGTGCATATCGTTTGGATGAAAATGTGCCACTTGTAGTTCCTGAAGTAAATCCTCAGGATGTAAAGAAACATAAGGGTATTATTGCCAATCCAAACTGTGCTACCATTATTGCATTGGTGGCATTACAGCCATTACATGCATATGCCCATGCAAAGCGTATGGTAGTCAGTACCTATCAGGCAGTAAGTGGAGCCGGTGTTGGTGGTATTCGTGAATTAAAACAACAGGTAGATGCTATTGCCAATAACAAACCTGTGGATATCAATAACTTCCAATATCAGATTGCATATAACTTAATTCCACAAATCGGAAACTTCAATGATGAAGGATACTCCAGTGAAGAAATGAAAATGCAATTTGAAGGTAGAAAGATTCAAAGCAATCCGGAATTATGTGTCAATTGTACTTGTATTCGTGTTCCAGTGTTCCGTTCACATTCAGAATCTATCATGGTAGAATTTGACAAAGCCATTGATGTTGAAAAAGCAAAGGAATTATTGAAAGATGCACCAGGTGTAAAACTGGTTGATGATCCAGTAAATAAGGTCTATCCAATGCCATTAGATACAACCGATCAGGATCTTGTATTTGTCGGACGAATTCGTAAGGATATCAGTGGTCATGAAAACGCCTTAAGCTTTTGGTGCTGTGGAGATCAAGTTCGTAAAGGTGCTGCAACCAATGCAGTTCAAATTGCAGAATTAGTAATCAAAGATATGTAATAAAAACCTCATCCGATTTGGATGAGGTTTTACGTATTAGTTAGTTGTGTCGTTTGCTTCTTTTGCGTCAATATCATGATTGGCTTTGTTTTGTGATAAATCATTTAGAAATTCATCTAATGAATCTTCTTCTTCTTCATGATCTTCCACTGCCTCAACCATACAATCAGCAATCGTATTTGTCATTACTGAAAATTTGTTTAAGATAACGCCGATTCCATATAAAATAAAGGAATAAGCAATATAAGAACCGCAATTAGAGATATAAACACTAAAGACCTCTGATAAAGATGGTTCTGCGCTCTGTTTATATTCCGCAATAGATTGATATGTTAAATAGGCAAAGAATAATGCGGCAAACAAGAATAAGACAGCCATGACGTAAAAAAGAATGCTCGCCTTTGAAATATTTGATGTTTTTTTGTTTTTCATAGTTCCAACCTTTCTGTGTACGGGCAATATTATCTACTATAAATATGTGATGAAGATGGGTTGTGTGTGAAAAATTAACGAATTTTCTTTATAAGAAGCTATAAAAAGCTAGCTTATTTCAGAAAAATATTGTATGATAATAAGGCAATATCAAGATGCAGTCGTGGTGGAATGGCAGACACGCT